>QMLM01000057.1 GCA_003646745.1 Deltaproteobacteria bacterium
CAACCTCTTGGGCTAAGCTCTCGAGAATCCGTTACATATAACACTACCCCGTAGCGGCATCAAAGGCCTTAATTACCTTGTCGGTGAGGTCGATTTCCTTAGGTGCGTAGAGGATAAAACTCTCCCTCTTCTCCAAGATCAGGGTGTAATTTCCCTCCTTGCCCAATTTATTAACCACCTTTTCCATGCTCTTTAAGAGCTTAGTGGTGATCTCCATCTGCAACTGTTTAAGCTCCTCTCGCGAGTCCTTCACCAGCCTATCTAACTCCTTTAACTTTCGTTGATACTCCCGTTCCTTCTGTCTTCTGGCCTCCTCACTGAGCATGGTGGCCTGTTTCTCCAACGACTCTTTCAAGGCCTTTAATTCCTCTTGCTTTTTCTGGATGATCTTGTTTAACTCATTCCCCCTGGCCTGAAAGGCTTTGCGTGCCTCAAGACCACGACGGGATTTATTCAAGACCTTCTGGACATCGATGTAGCCGATCTTCATCTCTGCGCCATAGGCAAAATTTGCTGATATCAGCAGACCGATGATGGCGAGAAACACAAAGACCCCTTTCATTGCTAGCTCCTTTCCTTAATTTTTAATACATCATCCCCATAGAGAAATCCCACACGCTGACCTTCTCCCCTCGTTCAGGCTTGCGGTCAAGATTATAACCCCAATCAATGCGGATAGGCCCTAAGGGAGAATACCAACGGATCCCTACCCCTACGGCATGCCGCAAGGGAGTAATCTCATCCCAGTGATCAAATCCCTTTCCCACGTCGTAAAAAATCGCTATCTTCAGCCCCAGGGCTTTGCTTAAGGGATAGATAAGCTCTGAGCTAAATGTCAACATGTTGAGGGCCCCGATCGGCTCGTTTTCTTCATCTACAGGGCCAGCCATCCCATACTCGAATCCCCGCAAGGTCCTGATTCCCCCCACGTAGAGCTTCTCCACCAAAGGAACCTCCCTACCATTATATCCCCTTACGATCCCTATACTCCCCCTTAAATTTAAGACTAGATCACCGACGATGGGGTGAAACCAGCTGATCCCGCTTGCGGCCTTATAGAAATAGTTATCTCCCCCCAAACCGGCAATGGATCCGGAGACCCAAATCTCTGATCCCCTGCTGGGGTTAAAGATATCATTGATGGTGTTTCTGGTGACAGTAAGGGTGACCTTACTGGTGGTGGTCGTCCCTAGCTGGGATTTAATATAATCTGAGGCCTCTTCCTCTATGTTATAGATCTTCACCCGCTCATATAGGTAGGCGAGGTCCGCCCTGATGTTGTCCGTGATCTCCCTGCCGATCTTCAGATCCCCTCCTGTTTTCCGTGAATCGTAGGTGGTATAGTCATAAGTTTCATTGAAGGCATCAAAGCCAACGGAGAATTGCGTATCTAAAAAGCGGGGATCGGTGAACCCCAATGAAAAATCCATTATGTCCTCTCCCACCGTCGCTTTGGCATAGGCCTTATATCCAAATCCGAACAAATTCCTGTGGGAAAGAGATACGGTTCCCACCACCCCATAAAGGGAACTGTATCCTGCGCCAAACTGAAGCGCCCCCTGCTCTGCCTCCTCCACCCTGATGTCTAAGTCGATGATTTCCCTTTTCTCGGTGGGGGTGGTGGCAAAATCCACTTCCTTAAAATATCCTGTCCTCTTGACCCGCTGGCGGCTCTTTCGCAAGAGGGTGGAACTATAAAGGTCCCCTTCGGCCACCTTCAACTCACGCCTTATCACCTTATCTCTCGTCTTGGTGTTTCCCTTTATCTCTATGCGTCCGATGTAGACCTTAACCCCCTTCTGGATCTTGAAGACCAAGTGCACTAACCTCTTCTCGTGCTCAATCCTGGTCATAGGAGATATGTCTACATAGGCGTAACCCTCATCGGCGTATCGGTCAGATAGCCAAAGGAGGTCTTTATGTACAAGAGATGAACGATAAAGTTTTCCCACCCGACTTTTGAGCCCCTTTAACAATTCCTCTTTGGTAGTGAGGATATCCCCCCTAATATCAAGACTGCCCAGCCTATATTGGTCACCCTCCTCGATCTTGATGGTAATGATAATGGACTTTCTGTCCTTGCTTAAGGTGATCTCCGGCTCGCTTACCTTCACCATTACATAGCCGTGGTCAAGATAAAAGCCCTTTATCCTGTTGATATCCACCTCTAAGACATCCATCTCCAACCTACCCGATTTGGTAAGCCACCAGAACCACCCCTTCTCCCTGGTCTTCATAATCCTTTTGAGCCTTCTCGAACTAAAGGCCTTATTACCAACGAATTTTATCTTCTTAATGTATCCCTTTACCCCCTCGGAGATCTCAAAATAAACTACTGCCTTGTTCCCCTTTATGAACTCTACCCTATAATCCACCTCGCTGCCATAGTATCCCTTTGACGTGTACAGCTTTTTAATTTCTTTTGCGCTCGAACGCACCTTGCCCATATCCAAAATGGAATCCCTCTTAACCTCGATGACCTCCTCAATGCTCTCTCTGTCCAATTTGAGATTGCCTGAAATAACAACATCCTCTATCAGTGGCTTTTCGATCACCACAAAAGTGAGGATCACCCCCTCCTTTGTCTCAGACACATCTACCTGTACGTCCCGGAAGTATCCCAGTCGATAGATGGCTTTGACATCCTCGCGTACCCTATCTTTGGAAAAGGGACCCTCAACTTTGCTCTTTATTTCATGCAGGATCATCTCTTTGCTGATCCTTTCATTGCCGAGGATGACGATCTTCCTGATCAACCTCTGTTGAGCGAACCCTACGGCGACTAAGACCAGAAGGAGGGATAAAAAAGGAAGGGATAAAAATCCCCTTTTTCTCACTTTGCTAGCACCTCTTGGGTTTCAAATGCCTTCAACTAATAACAAATATTTGCCCTTTTGTAAACAAGATTTTCAAATCACCCTTCCATCCGCCAAGTAGATCTGCCTTGGAAAACGCCGAGCTAAGACCTCATTGTGGGTAACGATAACCAAGGTGATCCCCCTGGACTCGTTCAGGGAGAAGATAAGTTGAATTATCTTCTCTCCGGTCTTGCTGTCTAGATTCCCTGTTGGCTCGTCGGCCAAAAGGATGGTAGGACGTAAGACTAAGGCCCTTGCCACAGCTACCCTTTGTTGTTCACCACCGGAAAGTTCACCTGGTTTATGCCATATCCGCTCCTTCAGGCCTACTTCTGTTAAGATCTCCTCGGCCCTTTCCCTGGCCTCCTTCCTATCCATACCCTGTATCAAGGCGGGCATCATGGTATTCTCCAAGGCATTAAACTCAGGTAGCAGATGATGAAATTGGAAGACAAAACCTATCTCCCTGTTTCTAAATTCAGCCAAGCTCTCTTCTGTACGGGAGAAAACATCTTCTCCTTGGTAGAGTACCTCCCCCCTTGAGGGCCTGTCCAAGGTACCCAGGATATGAAGAAGGGTCGTCTTGCCTGCACCAGAGGCCCCCACGATCACCACCATCTCCCCCCTTTGTACGGTGATATCTATACCCTTGAGGGCATGAATTTCTGCCCCCTCCTTTTTAAACACTTTGTGTAGCCCCCTCACCTGAATCAAGGGAGATACCTCTCGGTGTCTCAGATCCATTGTTTGCCCACATCCCGCGAGATGAGGATCATGTCCCTTGTCTCCTCCAACCTCTCTCTGCTGTACCTCTTTAGAGTCTCCCTTATTCGGGGATAGGAGCTTACAATTTTCTCCACATCCTCCTTGGAGGCCGTCAATAGCTCTGTGCGGCTTACTGTCCTCACCGAAGCAGTATGATTCCTTCCCAAAAGGAGTGATATCTCACCAAAGATATCCCCTGCCGCAAGATGACCCAAGGTGATCCTGTTGCCCTCTTCCTCGGTGAAGACCTCCACCCTCCCCGACTTGATCAGGTAGAGGAAGCTAGGGGGGGTCCCTTCCCGAATTACCAAGGTATTCGGACCTATTACCTGATGAGAAAACCTCTCCACGAGACGCCTCCTGTCTGATGGGCGTAAGGCGTTAAAAGGGGGAGAAAGGGCAAGGATGGTATCTACTACTCTCTTTTTATAAAGCGTCAGCAAGACCTCCGAGATATTGGGGTAGATCTTTTGGATCTCCTCGAAGTCTCCTCGCGTTATCTCTAACAGCCCCACATCGGTCAGTGCCCAAGCTGATGCACTTCGTCGTCCATAGGAGAAGAAACTGAACTCTCCGAAGAAATCCCCATCTTTAAGGATGTTAAGCAGTACCTCTCTTTTCTCCTTTATGTTGTATTTGTAGATCCCAACCTTCCCATGGCTGATGATGTAAATGGAGTTCCCCTTCTGCCCCTCTTTGCATATCAAGCTCCCTTTGCCAACCTGATAAGACTTGAGCCGCGCCAACACCTGGTGAAATTCCTCCTCCGAAAGATCGGCAAACAGGAGGGGAACACCCGTTTTTTTCACCTCTTTTTGGGAAGAGAGATCCTTCATTACCTGCTGGGTCTCCTCATCTTTGGGATCTAGCTTAAGGATGAGCTTGCCAAGGGCGATGGCCCGTAAGAAATTGCCTTTTTTGACATATTCTGACAGGACGTATTTATATCTGATGAAGGCCTCAGGCTCTCTGCCCAACTTCCTCAATAAGTCCCCTATCTGCAACTGGATCTGCAAGTCATCTGGATTGATCTCCGCCAACCTCTTGAATTCAGTTAAGGCCTTGGCCAACTCGCCCTTATTGATATAACCTTGGGCCCTCTCTTTGATGGTCCGCTCGTTATCCTTCTTAATGGTCATGATCACTCATAACGCAAGGCCTCAGCAGGGTCTAGACTGGAGGCCTTCCAGGCCGGATAGATAGTCGCCAGCAGACTTATCCCTATGGCAACACAAACAACGACCATTACATCTAGAGAATCCACCCTAGAGGGAA
Source organism: Deltaproteobacteria bacterium (assembly GCA_003646745.1). GTDB lineage: Bacteria > Desulfobacterota > B13-G15 > B13-G15 > RBG-16-54-18 > B11-G15. The sequence goes on from QMLM01000057.1 coordinate 4,899, forward strand.
GCTGACTTATATAATAGACATCTCCCGGAAGGATCTTAAAACCAAACAACCTCTCCACGAAATTGGATATTCCCTCCATGTTAAAGGCTATAAGGAGCCCCAACACCGATCCCAAAAAGGTCCCCACAAGGCCGACAATTAACCCTTCAAAGACAAAAATCTTCATTATGCTGCTGCGCTTCGCCCCCATGGACTTGAGGATGGCAATATCACGGCTCTTCTCCATCACCACCATGATCAAGGTGCAGATGATGTTGAAGGCAGCCACCCCAATTATCAACGACAAGAGGATGAACATCACCCTTTTCTCCATCCTCAGGGCCGAGAAGAGGTTCTTGTTCATCTCCATCCAGTCCCTGGTCTTGTAAGGAACCCCCAACTCCCTCTCTATCTTCTCCGCAATGGAGCGCGCCTTATATATATCCTTTACCTTGATCTCTATAGCCGTGGCCACATCCCCTATCCTCAGAAATTTTTGGGCACTGGCCAGAGAAATATAGGCCAAGGTAGAATCGTAATCGAACATCCCGGATTCAAAGATCCCCGTCACCCGAAACCTCTTCACCCGCGGTGCCATCCCCAATGGACTTACATCCCCTAGGGGAGAGATGACGGTCACCGGGTCGTCGAGGAAGACGCCCAAGTTCTTCGCTAGCTCCCTGCCCAGGATGATGCCAGGAAGCTGTCCTAGCTCACTTCTGCTGAGGCTGTTGATACTGCCCTCTTTGATGTTTTGAGGAAGGCTAGATACCTTACCTTCGGATGAAGGATCTATCCCCCGCAGGACTGCTCCAGCTACCCCCCCTTTGCTGGATAACATAACCTGAGCATAAATAAAGGGGGCAGCAGCACGCACACCCGGCACCTTCTCGACTCTGTTCACAACCTCGAAGTAATCCTCAATCCCCCCACCGTATCTAAGCAGGAGGATATGGGCGTTGGTCCCCAAAATTTTCTCCCTCAACTCATGTTCAAAGCCGTTCATCACAGCGAGGACCACAATGAGGGCCATCACCCCCAACATCACTCCAAGGATGGAGATAAAGGTGATGATGGAGATAAAGGTCTGTTTCCTCTTGGCCTTTAAATAGCGAAGGCTGATGAAAAGCTCGTAAGGAAGCATCAAACCCTTTTCCTCATTTGAGGGAAGAAGATGACATCCCTTATAGAGGGAGAATCGGTCAAGATCATCACCAATCTATCTACCCCTATCCCTTCCCCTGCAGTGGGAGGCATACCATATTCCAAGGCGGTGAGAAAGTCTTCGTCCATGAACGAGACCTCTTCTTCCACGCCTCCCCTCTTTGCCACTTGAGCCCGAAACCTCTCTCTCTGATCCTCCGGGTCATTGAGCTCGGAGAAACCATTGGCTATCTCCCTGCCTACCATGAAGAGCTCAAACCTCTCCGTAAGGGCCGGGTCATCTTTTTTCCTCTTGGCCAAAGGGGAGACCTCCACTGGGTATTCTGTGATAAAGATAGGCTGAATAAGCTTGGGCTCCACCACCTCCTCAAAGATCTTGGCCAAGAGTTCTCCGTGGCTCTCCCCTCCCTCTGGTGCCAGCCCCAATTCCTTCGCCAACAAGTGGGCAGAATCTTTGTCTGAGATGACCTTGCTATCTATCCCTCCATACTGGAGGAGGGCCTCTTTTAGGGTGACCCTGGGCCAAGGAGGGGTCAGATCCAATTTTTCCCCCTGATAGGTAATCTTATAAGAACCCAGAACCTTTGTGGCGATCTCCCCAATCATCTCTTCTGTCAAGCTCATCAGGTCCTCATAGGTACTATAGCTCTGATAGAACTCCAGCATAGTAAACTCGGGGTTGTGTTGGGAGGAAAGCCCCTCATTTCGAAAGTTCCTGTTTAATTCGAAAACCCTCTCCAGCCCACCGATCACTAGCCGCTTTAGATATAGCTCCGGCGCTATACGCAGATATAGCTCCATATCCAGGGCATTGTGATAGGTCTTAAAGGGGCGCGCTGCCGCCCCCCCGGGAATGGGTTGCATCATCGGGGTCTCCACCTCCAGGAAATCCCTCTTTAAGAGAAATTCCTTCATCACCTTGATAATCTCACTCCTTCGATAAAAGGTCTCCCTTACCCTGGGATTTACGATAAGATCCAGGTACCGCTGTCGGTACCTGGTCTCTACATCGGTCAAGCCATGCCATTTCTCCGGAAGGGGGCGGAAGGATTTGGCCAACAACTTGATAAAAGAGGCCTCAATGGTCAACTCACCCGTCTTGGTCCGAAAGAGCCTCCCCTTTACCCCTAAAAAATCCCCCACATCAAGCTTTTTAAATAAGTCGAACAGTTCCTCTCCCAGCAGATCCTTGCGCAGATATATCTGTATTCTTCCTTTTCTATCCTGCAGGTGGGCGAAGGCCGCGCGACCAAAGTCCCTAATGGCCATAATGCGGCCGGCACAGCTGAATAGCTTATCTAACTCTTGAAGGTCCTCGGCGGAGCGCCTCCCATATCTCTGCAATATCTCGAGGGAGGTATGCTCTGCCTTGAAATCATTGGGGAAAAGCTCCACACCCATCTCTCGCAAGATCTTTATCTTCTCCCTTCTCTGTCTCATGAGTTCGCTCTGCTGCATCCTTGCTCCTATGGACAAGAAGTTTAAGTAATTAAGGCTATCTTATTTAAAAAAAGAGGTCAATACCAAAATTTTTTACATTAATGACTTGAAAAAGTTAAAAAAGGTGGGCATATTTAAAAAAAATTAAATGAGGTGAGGTCAAGATGAAACTCAAGGGGAAGGGATGGCCTTTGCATCTTTTGTTTTTGCTTTTAGGGCTTGTCCTGGGAATTGCCATATCTCACCAAGCACCCTCGCTTTTGCCCAGCAAGGCAAAGACGCTCGCCAAGGAGCCCAAAGCTCCAACCGTTAAAGCGAAGGCGGCGCCTTATGAGGTTAAATCCTTAGCGGCAACCCTTTCGGCTGTGGCCCAGCGGGTGATGCCGGCGGTGGTAAACATATCTTCTCTGTGTATCTATCGCACCCCAGGAGAATTCCCTCCTTCACCCCTCTTCCGGGATCCCTTCTTTCGAGAATTCTTTGGCGAAGATTTCTTCCGGTTCTTCGGGATTCCACGAGAACGGGTCCAGAGAAGTCTTGGCTCAGGGGTAATCGTTACCCAAGATGGCTATATTATCACCAATTACCATGTGATCTCTCAGGCCACCCAGGTAAAGGTGAGCCTCGCCGACAAGAGGGAGTTTGAGGCCAAGATCGTGGGAACCGATCCCAAAACGGACGTCGCCCTCTTGAAGATAGATGCCAAGGATCTGCCCACTATCCCCATGGGGGATTCCGATAGGGCCCGGGTGGGAGATATTGTGCTGGCTATCGGCAACCCCTTCGGCATAGGAGAGACTGTGACCATGGGGATCATAAGTGCCAAGGGAAGAAGTAATGTGGGTATCGTCGATTATGAGGACTTCATCCAAACCGACGCTGCCATCAATCCAGGTAACTCAGGGGGGGCCTTGGTGAATATAGAGGGAGAACTAATCGGGATAAATACGGCCATCGTCTCCCGTACGGGGGGATATCAGGGGATAGGGTTCGCCATTCCTTCCAGCTTGGCGAAGACAGTAATGGAGGGAATAATTGCCCATGGAAGGATCATAAGGGGATGGCTGGGGGTCTCCGTACAAGAGGTTACCCCCCAGATAGCTTCAGAGTTCGGCCTTCATCGGCCCATGGGTGCCCTGATCGTAGAGGTCCAGCCCCATAGTCCTGCTGCCAAGGCAGGCCTAAGGAGGGGGGATATC
>QMLM01000058.1 GCA_003646745.1 Deltaproteobacteria bacterium
GTGCAGGCCATCTACGTGCCAGCAGATGATCTGACCGACCCTGCTCCTGCTACTACCTTCGCCCATCTTGATGCAACAACTGTGCTGTCTCGACAAATAGCGGAGCTGGGGATTTATCCGGCGGTAGACCCCTTGGATTCCACCTCCAAAATCCTCGACCCCCGGGCGGTGGGGGAGGAACACTATTGGGTGGCCAGGGAGGTGCAGAGGATCCTGCAAAAGTACAAAGATCTGCAGGACATTATCGCCATCCTTGGTATGGATGAGCTTTCCGAGGAGGACAAATTAATCGTGGCGCGGGCCCGGAAGATACAGCGATTTCTTTCCCAACCCTTCTTTGTGGCCGAGGAGTTCACCGGGACCCCTGGGAGGTATGTGAAACTGGAAGATACCATCAAGGGGTTCAAGGAATTGGTGGAGGGCAAACACGACGATATCCCTGAGCAGGCCTTCTACATGGTAGGGACCATCGAAGAGGCTTTAGAGAGGGCGCAACGGATGAGAGCTGCTGAATAGGAGGCCTTTATGGCAGCTAGTTTCCTGCTGGAGGTGGTGACCCCCAATCGATTGGTCTTGAGCCAGGAGGTAGAGGAAATCACGGCCCCTGGAGTGGAGGGGGAGTTTGGTGTCTTGCCTGGGCACACCCCCTTTTTTACCACCCTCAGGGTGGGGGAAGTCATGTACCGAGCTGGGAAAGAGCAGAGATATATGGCTGTGACTTGGGGATTTGTGGAGGTCCTTCCGGACAGGGTCACCATCTTGGCCGAGGCTGCAGAGTTAGAAGATGAAATAGATGTGGAGAGAGCTACCCGGGCCAAGGAGAGGGCTGAAGAGAGACTCAAGCACCTCAGCCCCGAGGACGAGGAGTTCTACTCATCCATGGGGGCATTGCAACGGGCTATAAACAGATTGACGGTGGCCAGCCGGAGGAGGTAACTGTTCTATTTGATGAGCTTTAATCTCCTCTTCTTTTCCTTCGTCACCCTTTGTTCTGTTTGTTTTTTCTCTCCCTTTTGGCGTTCTAAGATGTGGCGGTTAAAGAGGTTGTTTTTAGCGATCACCCCGTTGATAATGAAGTAGATAATTACCGCCTTTTCCCATTCTTTAGTGGGCTCAAAATGAAAGAGCCTTTCCAAATATTTTCTTCTTAACTGACTTAAAGAGGCCTCATCCAAGGCAATTATTTGCTCCGCTATCTTTTCCAGGGCCCTTTCTATCATATCTGTTGCCTCCTCATCAAAGGATCAGCCAGGGCTTGGGGAGGTATATCCTTTCATAGAGGTGGAAGGCATATCGGTCGGTCATCCCGGCCAGATAATCGCACGCACACACTTCGATGGTATCGTAAAGATTATCTCTATCCATCTCTCTTAGAAAGAGGTCGACGTCTCGGGTAAACTTCTCATAAAGCTCTATCAAGATCTTGGAGGCCTTCACAAAATCACCGTGGACCACCTCGGAATCGTAAACCCTTTCGTAGAGAAAGTCCCTGAGCCTTACAACAGCCTCCAAGACCGGCTGGCTCATGGAAAGGGAAATCTTCCCTTGCTGATGACAGCAGAGGGTGGAATAAATCACATCTTTTACCATGGTATCTATTCTCTCCCCATGGGTTTGGCCTAGGATCTGTGAGCACTCAGGAGGGATGTCCTGCTCATCGATCACCCCTGCCCTGATGGCATCGTCTAGGTCATGGTTTACATAGGCGATGATATCTGCGATCCTCACCACTTGTCCCTCTAGGGTGGAGGCCTTCTCCGAGGGGTTTGTGGGGATTACCTCTCCCTTTCCCTTGGAGTGTTTGACGATCCCATCTCTCACCTCGTAGGTGAGGTTTAACCCCTTTCCCTCCCTCTCTAGTAAATCAACTACCCGCAGGCCCTGCTCGGGATGAGAGAAGCCTTGGGGAGAGATCTGATTAAGGACCTCTTCTCCAGCATGGCCAAAAGGGGTATGTCCCAGATCATGCCCTAGGGCAATGGCCTCGGTGAGGTCCTCATTGAGCCGAAGGGCCTTGGAAATGGTCCTGGCGATCTGGGCTACTTCCAGGGTGTGGGTTAGTCTGGTCCGATAGTGATCGCCCGTGGGAGAGAGGAATACTTGGGTCTTGTGTTTGAGACGCCGAAAGGACTTGGAGTGGATTATCCTGTCCCTGTCCCGCTGAAAGGCAGGACGGAGGTCGCATTCCTCCTCCTCTCTGAGCCTTCCCTTGCTCTGGCTACTGAGTTGGGCATGGGGTGACAGGGTTACCCTCTCCAATTCCTCCAAAGACTCACGGATCAATACACCGACTCCCATGGTGCCAGAAATGACCTTGCTTTAAAGCTTCAATCAGAAGGGGGGAGGAGGGCCCCTTTATAGGCATCGAAATCGGGTATCTCCTGTCGTAAAAATTCCCTTGCCTTTTGTAATATCTCCCCCTCTATCTGCCTCACCCTCTCAGGAGAAATGTTGTATTTTTGACCCATCTCCCGTAGGGTCAAGGGTTTATCGGCCATCATCCTCTTTTCGAAGATCTCTCTCTCCCTTTCTTTCAGCGAAAGGCGAAACTTCTCCAACTTTTGGGCAAGGAGCTCCTTTAGCTCCATCTCCCCCAGGTGTTCATCAAGGGGAGTGGTTCCTGCAGGCAGCAGATCTCCGTAGGTCTCCTTGGAATCCTCGCCCACCTGTGTATCGAGGGAGATCTCCGCTGTCTCCATCCGTTGGTCCATAGAGATCACTTCATCCTCTTTTACGCTCAAATTCTCGGCCACTAGCTTCGGTACAGGGTCGAAGCCCATTTTCTCTAACCTCTCTTTTTCCTTCTTCAGGTCGAAGAAGAGCTTTCGCTGGGCCTGGGTTGTACCAATACGCACCAGCCGCCAGTTGTCCATGATGAACTTCAAGATATAGGCCCTGATCCAGAAGGAGGCATAGGTGGTGAAGCGAACACCGCGATAGGGATCAAACCTTTTGACGGCCTGCATCAGACCCACATTGCCCTCCTGTATGAGGTCTAAGAGGTTGGTGGTCCAATAGTGGTGATATTCCAGAGCGATCTTTACCACCAATCTGAGATTGGATACTACCATCTTAAAGGCCGCTTCTCTGTCTCCATGCTCACGGTATCTGATGGCCAATTTCCTCTCTTCCTCCTCGCTGAGGATGGGGATACTGCTGATCTCATGTAGGTAACGGCGCAGGGGATCATAAGGGGCTAACTCCTCCCCATTCGCCCTCTGTGGTGTTTCTAGCGCGCCGAGTTCGTCTGGTAGTGGTCTTTTTAGTTTTTTGGATGCCTTGGCCATCTTTCCTTTCATGTTAATCCCATCGAGGGGAAAAAACAACCCCTTGGTCTCTCTATTTTTTTCTTGAAAATGGTCCATTGATGATTAGATTTGTTTATGGGAGAGGAAGATTGAAAAGGAAAGGAGGGATCGCGATGGCGCTGATACCTTGGAGACCCTTTAGAGAGCTGGATACCTTGCGCAGGGAGATGGATCGCCTTTGGGATCGTTTCTTCTCCGAGAGGCCTTTAGAATGGCTAGGAGGGCAGTGGACTCCATCTTTGGATGTGTCTGAGACCAAGGATAAGGTAGTGGTGAAGGCGGAGATCCCCGGGATAGATCCTAAGGATATCGACGTCTCCTTGAGCAATGGGGTCTTGACCATAAAGGGGGAGAAGAAGCAAGAGCGGGAAGAGAAAGATGAGAACTATCACCTTGTAGAAAGGAGCTATGGTTCCTTCTCTCGCGCCGTACGCCTCCCTGCAGAGGTCCAGGAGGATAAGGTTAAGGCCAGCTACAAGGATGGAGTCCTTAAGATAACCCTTCCCAAGACGGAGAGGGCCAAGGAAAAAGAGATCAAAATCGAGGTTCAGTAAGGCAGATCCATCTCTAAGTGAGGGGTTGAGATTTGCATGTATCTCAACCCCTTTTCTCTTTGCATCGCAGGGGTCTTTGTGCTATAAGATAAAAATTAAAAAAAGAGGTACCCAATGGAGAAGGCAAAGATCCTGGTTGTGGACGACGAGGAAGGAATCCTGAAGTCCATTGTTGGCATCCTTCAAGACGAGGGATATGAGGCTATCACCGCCCGGGACGGTAAGGAGGCCCTGAGGATTTATCAACAACAGGAGCCCGATGCCCTTTTGCTGGATATCTGGATGCCCGATATGGATGGTATAGATGTCCTCAAGAGGTTGCAGGAGATAGACGCGGACAGTGCAGTGGTTATGATCTCAGGACACGGGACCATTTCTACAGCGATAAAAGCGGTGAAATTGGGCGCTTTTGATTTCATCGAGAAGCCTCTTTCTATGGATATCCTTCTTGTTACCTTGGAGAAGGCCTTAGAGCACCGCCGCTTAAGGCTGGAGAGTAAGCGCCTGCAGAGGCTCCTGGAGGACAACGAGAAAAAGCTTCGAGAAGTTACCTCTTTTTCTACTCCTTCGACTGAGTTAACTAAATCCCCTTCGACTTCAATTAAGTCCTTCCTGAAGCCAGGCCTTCAACCTCAGCGCACCCTCAAACAGAGCATGGTACTTTATGGGACAGGGTTGCACTCCGGACTGAAGACAGGGATGATTCTTCTACCATTGCCTCCCGGCAGTGGTATCCTCTTTTGCAATCTTTCCGAAGACCTCACCGTACCGGGACACCTTGATTATGTCCGATCGACAGACTTTGCCACCTCAGTAGCCAAGGGGCGTACCACCATCAGGACGGTGGAGCACTTTATGGCGGTTTTGCATGCCTACCGCATCAACAATCTCTTGATCAAGATCAACGGGGAGATTCCCATCATGGATGGTTCTGCCCTGGATTTTTGCAGGATCATTGAAGAGGCGGGGATAGAGGAGCAGGTGGACGGATATGAAGAAGTGGTCATAGATCGCCGATATCAAGTAGGGGAAGAGTCACCAGAGGGGAAATACATCTACATAGAACCCTCAGACACCTTTGGCGTAAGATATTACCTTAACTATCCACCTCCCATCGGGCAACAGGAATATACCTTTGTCTTGGACGGTTCAGAGACCTTTAAGCGAGAAATCGCCCCTGCCCGAACCTTCGGTTTTCTGAAGGATGCGGAGCAATTGAGCAAGATCGGACTGGCTGGGGGGGGGCATCTGCATAACGTAATCCTGCTCGGCGATAAGGGGGTGGTAAACACCAAATTGAGGTTTCCCGATGAGTTTGTCCGTCACAAAATCCTTGACCTTATCGGGGATTTTTATCTCCTGAACCGTCCTATCAAGGGGATGGTTACCGCTCATATGACCGGACATAGCGAAAATATTGCGTTGCTGCGGGAGATCAGAAAGGGAATGGGAATTTGATCAGCGCTCTATCTCTTCCACTGTTTGCAATTTTTTTCCTAAAAAAATTTCCCCCACCTTTATGAAACGTTCCGCATTATCGGTCACAAAGAATTTATGTGTTCCCTCTCTGGTCTTCTGGTTAGTTAGATCTTTCTCTTCTAAGATCCTCTTTACCTCCTTGGCCGTTTCCTTGGCAGAGTTGACCAAGCAGACTTCCTCCCCCATGGTTTCCTTAATTACCTCCTCCAAGAGGGGGTAGTGGGTACAGCCAAGTACCAAAGTGTCAATCATCTCCTCACGCAGCGGGTGCAGGTAGCTTTGGGCCGTAAGGCGCGCCACTCGGTTGTTCACCCATCCTTCCTCCGCCAAGGGTACAAAAAGGGGACAAGCCCGGCTGATGACCTTGATCTGGTGATCGATGCCTTGGATAGCCCTCTCATAGGCTCGACTTCTCACCGTTGCCTCAGTACCGATTACCCCAACCCTTCTGTTTTTGGTTACCTCAGATGCTCTTTTGGCCCCAGGTTCGATCACCCCGAGAACAGGGATTTCATTCTCCTGCTGCAGTTGGGGGAGGCTTACAGCCGAGGAGGTATTGCAGGCAACCACAAGGAGCTTGATATCCTGGCGCAGAAGGAAGCTTGCATTTTGCAACGAATACCTTATGATGGTCTGGGGTGACCTGGTTCCGTAAGGAATCCTCGCCGTATCCCCCAAGTAGATGATATCCTCATGGGGCAGGAAGTTGATCACCTCTTTAAACACCGTCAATCCTCCCACCCCCGAGTCAAAGATTCCAATGGGTTTCTTTCTCTTGGACATTTCTGTCAAAAATTATTCCACCCTAGGTTGGGTCTTTTATGATCTCGATCTGCTGAGCACTCAAGATTCACCTTCAAGATCGACATCTTCAAAATAAATTAAAGGAGCCAAAAAGGCAAGGAGTTAGTTGACCTGCCTTATCTCCTTTGTTAAGGATTTAGATAATTTCGTCAATAACTTTCCAAGTTAATCCATATGAGAGAATTTATGTCCCTTATCAACCCTTGGCCATCACATGGAGGGCCCTGGCCTTTGAAGGCTAAGGGCTGGGGGAGGGTTCCTTTGTGGTCACAATATGCTTGTGCATATCTATATCTACACTTGACATTGGTAATATATTTCCATATTGTATGTAGTGGACTAGGCTGTTTTAAAGGGAGGCTATCTTATGAGGGTAGTGAATGCGCTGAAAATTAGAAATAATTTGGGAGAGGTTTTAGATATGCTTACCGAAACGGGAGAGCCTATTATGGTAAGCAAGGGAAAACAGATCAAAGCCGTACTTATTACCCCTGAGCAATTTAAAAGAAGGTTTTTGGACTATCAGGCTGAGGAACGAAAAAGGCAACTTCTTGAGACCATTGAGAGCATGAAGGCTAATAGTCTTGAGGGGAAAGGTAGTGTCGAAGTACTTCGAGAATTTCGGGGTTATGGAAAGTGATTTGGGTGGTCGATGCCTCCGTAGCTGTTCGTTGGTTTTTAAAGGATGAAAGCCATCCTAATGCCGACGCCGTACTTCGCAGATTGGTTGACCATCCAGAGCATTTTGCAATTCCAGAGCTATTTTGTTTTGAGGTATATGCTGTATTGTGTCGCCTTCACCCATCAGGTCACGATGCCTTTATCAAAGGCGTGGTTCCGATTTTAAATGGGGGAATTCTCAGGCAACCTATGACCGAAAATTTGGCCAACCAGGCAAACCATTTTGTAAAAAAAGGATTGACCGGGTATGATGCTTGCTACGCGGCTCTGGCAAGGGAGATGAAGGGGATATGGCTTACCTTTGATGAAGAAGCTCACAGGTGTCTGGCCGAAGAAGGAATTTCGCATGTCCTGACAATGGGTCTTCCAGAAAACTGGTTATAAACAGAAGCAGGTCTTTTTATGTCCGCAGAGGTGCAAAGGGATGAATAAGCATGGGATGAAAGGTATAGCTGCTCTTTCATAGGCGGAGAGGACTAAGATTTTGAATATAGAAAGAGATGACAAAAGCAGAGATTTATCTCTTGCTCAGAATGAGGGCTTTATAAGATTTCAATTCTTAAAAGTTCGCTTTATCCTTGTCCCTGTTGAGCCGATCATCCTTCCCCCTTACAAGGGGTCAACCCTTCGCGGTGCCTTCGGTCATGCCTTTCGCAAGGTAGTTTGCATCGTCAAAGACAAAGATTGCGTCGATTGCCTGCTGCGGAGCCGCTGTGCCTATTCCTATATCTTCGAGACCCCTACCCCTGAAGGGACCTCCCGCATGAAAAAATACCCCTATGTCCCTCACCCCTTTGTCATCACCCCACCTTTGCAGGACAAAAGGGTTTACAAACCCGAAGAGGAGCTTTCCTTTTCCCTTACCCTCATTGGAAGGGCAGCAGAGTACCTCCCCTATTTCATTTACACCTTCGAGGAATTGGGCCGAAGGGGCATAGGGAAGGGAAAGGGCCGCTATCGTCTCCTTCGGGTAGAGGATGGAAAGGAAAGGGTCATCTATCAGGCTGAAGACAAGGGCCTGCGAGGCGACTACACTTCCCTGAGCTGGCTGCAAATCTTAAGGATGAAGGGTGAACTTGGCCCCCAAGAGCTCACCCTCCGCTTTCTCACACCGACGCGACTGAAGTTCAACGGCAGATTCACCTCCCAACTGGAATTCCACATCTTGATACGCAATCTGCTGCGACGGATCTCCCTGCTCGCCTATTTCCACTGTGGCATTGAGCTGGATTTAGACTTTCGTGAGATCATCGATGGGGCCAAAAGTGTGGAGAAGAGGGACGATCGCCTGAGGTGGTATGACTGGGAGCGTTATTCCCGACGCCAAGATGTCCGCCTGAAGATGGGGGGTATAGTCGGTGAGGTCAGCTTTGTAGGAGAATTGGGGGAATTTTTGCCCTTTCTCCTTCTTGGGGAGCAGATACACGTAGGAAAGGGGACGAGCTTTGGGCTGGGCAAATATGAAATAGTGAGATGAAAAACCTTTCTGAAACGTTGTTTTTGGTGACACCCAGATTATAATCGGATAGAATTAGGCCATGAAAGAGAGAGGTTTCCGAGAGATATTGATCTTTGTAGCCGGGACCACGCCCCAGATCATTACCGAGACCCTATATGGCCTCACCCAAAGTTGTAATCCTCCTATCTTCCCGGATGAGATTTACATCATCACCACGGCCAGTGGTAGGGAAAAGATTCAGGA
>QMLM01000059.1 GCA_003646745.1 Deltaproteobacteria bacterium
ACATTGAGTATCTTTGGCGGCCTCTTTCTCATAGTCACCTGCGTTTCTCTTTTGAACACCATCGAGGGAACCTTTAATCATATATGGGGAGTTACAGAGAGGCGCCCATTTGTGAGCAAATTTACCTCTTTTTGGAGCGTAATTACCCTTTCACCCATCTTGATTGCAGTGGCCTTGCTCCTATCCTTGAGATTGACCAAGGCGCCTTTAGTAGGGAGCATTCTAAAGATGGCTGTAGTAAAGGGGTCACTCCACTATCTTCTCCCTTTCTTTTTGACCTTTTTGGCCATTTTCATCATCTATCGCATCCTTCCTTACACAAAGGTAAGAACGAGACCAGCGATTATCGGCTCTGTGATAGCTACTTCTCTGTTTCAGGTGGCCCGCTGGGGGTTTGGGGTTTACATCGCCGAGTTTGCTCGCTTTGATAAGATATACGGTATGCTAGGAATTTTACCCATCTTCTTTATCTGGGTTTATATATGTTGGCTGGTGATCCTCTTTGGTGGAGAGGTCACTTACACCCTGCAACATATAAGGTTAGAGACGAAAGGAAAGGAGTTTACAGAAGGCCATTATGGTTACCATGGTCTGAGGGTGATGGTGGCCATCGGCCATAGTTTTTACAGGGGGGATGGGGCCATCTCGCGGGATGAATTGTCGGAAAGATTGAAGATACCATATAGTCTTTTGGGCGGAATACTTAATCGTCTCAGGGAAAAGGGGATTGTACGCTCAGTGGATGAGGGCAAAGAGGTGTATCTTCCGGCCAGGTCTCTGGACAGGATAACTGTTCAGGAGGTAGTAGAGGCCGTTCAGGGTGATCCGTTCCGTCTTCCTCCTTTATCCCCCCGCAGCCAAGGAGAAAAGGCCATCCAGCGCCTTTTTCAAAAGGCACAAAAAGGGATTCATGGAATCCTCAAGGGGATCACCGTAGAGACTTTGTTGGGGGAGTTCAAAGCTGCAGGTGTCCCAGCAAGATCCTCTTCGGATTCAAGTCCTCCAAGAGATTGAACAGGGTTCCTTGCTGTGCCAGAAGATGCTGCCATCCCCCGATGTGAACCACTTGAGCCGTAGGATATTTCGCTAAAACCTTCTTTATCCTCTCTGCCATCATCCTATCCCTCTTTTCCCATTCCTCTTGCTCAGGGATAAATTTCCGCCAGAGTGATCCTTTACCATCAACCAATAAATTTTTAGCGAGGAAATATTCCCTTTCAACAGCTTCTTGCAAGGAGCTCCTCTCAAAGGCTATAAGCTTTTTCAAATTCGCTGGGCAAAGGAGTTCATCCAAATGGCTTAGGAGCTGTCGGGAATAAGAGGAGACATCGAGGTATAAAAGGGGCAGGTGGTGGCGATGGCTGTAGAAGGTGGCCCCCTTGTATTCAAAAGGCAACTCAAGCAAAGCTGCCAGTCCCCCAATCCCTGCTGATCGCAACAGAACTTTTAGTTCTCCTGCCTTCAGGCTATCAGCCCCCTGGATTTCCCTTAGGCCTTCCAATAACCTTTGCCTGAGCAGTTTTTTTCTTTTTTGGCGATATCTGAACCCATATATGCTGAACTCCAAGGTGAGGATATCCGGTCCTAACCTTTCTAGGGTCTCTACAAGCCTCGGCAAACCTCTGGGATCACGGTGGACAGTTCCAACGAGGGTAAGTCTAGACATAGGAACTCCTCTTCAACGAAATATAATAACTTTTCACCCTAGTCAAGATGTTCGCCCAAAGGGTATAATTAGCAAAGAAGGCTTTGGGAGGTGATAGGGGTGGAGATAAGAGGTCAAGATAGAGAATTGGACTCAGATGGAGGTAGACGCAAAATACCAGAGGGGTTTGGTTGGTAGAGTGCAGGAGCTAGCCAGAGAACTCGAGAAGGCCTTAAAGGAGGATGAGGGTGCAAGCTGACAACATAAGGATAGTGTTGGTCCGTCCCCAGGGCATGATGAATATAGGTTCTGTCGCCAGGGCTATGAAAAATATGGGTTTAAGGGAACTTGCCTTGGTGGACCCAGCTGGTCCTCCCACCCATCCTGATGCCCGCGTGATGGCCGTGCGGGCACAAGACATCTTGGAAGGTGCCCTGATCTTCTCCCAATTGGCTGAGGCCATTGCCGATTGTACCTGGGTGATCGGGACCACGAGACGTAGGGGAAAGGGGAGGGAGGGACTGATCGATCCGAGGCATATGGCCGCTGAGATAGCAGAAATAGCCACTCAGAACAAGGTGGCTGTTGTATTTGGACCGGAGGATAGGGGGCTTTCCAACAGGGATCTTGATCTATGTCAGCGCCTGGTGACCATCCCTGCCCATGAGAAGTTTGGATCTCTGAACCTTGCTCAGGCCGTGATGATCATCTGTTATGAGATCTATATGACCGCTCATTACAAACAGAGTTCTTCAGGGGCCCGCCGGCTGGCTACTTCCGAGGAATTAGAGGGGATGTACAGGCATATGGAAGAGGTCCTTTTGCACATAGGTTTTTTGGATGAGAATAATCCCAAGCGGATGATGGCCGTGCTGAGAAGGATCTTCAGCAGGGCAAAACTCAATACCAGAGAGGTGAGGGTGATTCGAGGGATCTGCCGCCAGGCAAACTGGTATAATAGGCAGAAAGCCACTCTCTAAGAGATTTTGACCTTGCCTTTTTAAATTTTCAAACCAGAAATTTAGGGCAGCGGTCGAACGAGTGCTTTAATGCGTATGTTCATGTATCTCTTGCTCATGACTTGGATGATCGTGCTCATGGATCGGCAGATCACCCGCCGGATGAAGTTTGTCATGTTCGTGAGGATGTGCGTGCTCGTGACGATGTTCATGGGAGTGGACAGTGCCATTTGGATGCTTGTGTTCATGGATATGGGTGTGTATATGAAGATGTTCATGCCTTCTACTTTCCACTTATAGACCTCCTTGGTTTAGAATTTCATTATAATTTTAATTTCTCACAGAACTTTTTTCAAGAATTATATCTCGGAATAGATTTGAGCAGAACCTGAGCTAATTACCAGTTACATCCTCGAAGATTTTAATCTCCACGTCTTCGGATTCCACGCTCGTTCCCTCCACCATGGGAGTTTCAAACCTAACCACATTATTTCTGCCTCTATTTTTGGCCATATAGAGGGCTATATCCGCAAAGAACTGACATTTCCAAAAATTCTCTGAATCCAGGGGAAAGACGGAGACACCTATGCTAATGGTTTTGCTCAAGGACTTTCCGCCCATTTCTATCTTGTGGACTTCCACCTTCCTTCTTGTTCTCTCGGCTATATTAATGACCTCTTCAGGATCTACGTCATTTAATATTAACAGGAACTCCTCGCCCCCATATCTTACGGCCAAGTCAGAGGCCCTTATGGCGCTTTTCATAACAGTGGCGATCTCCCTGAGAACCTTATCCCCCGTCTCATGGCCATACTGGTCATTTACCCGTTTGAAATGGTCTATATCACACATCATTATTCCTATCTTAGTCCCTTTTCTTTGAGCTGAGGATACCAGGATGTTGACGTATTCTTCCAAAAATCTACGATTATAGAGCCCTGTCAGTGGATCCCTCAAGGTGGATTCCTTGAGCTCTCTCAGTAGTCTCTTGCTTTGTATGGTGTGTCCTATCTCATCAAGAAGTCTCTGCAGCTTCTCCACCCTAGGTTTGATCTCTGTGTACGATGCGCCTTTTTCAAAACATAGATGTATTACATTTATTACAATTCCCCCAACGATTACAGGTAAGCATATGTAATTCTTATTGAGTTGTGAGAAACTCATGCATATATCTTTGCTCTTAAAAGAATCAGCGGGGCGGGCCGTCCTTACTGCCCTACATAAACTTACATCTGTCATCATCCCTGGCGTGCACCACCTCTTGCTTTCAGCTCTAACTCCCGCTAAGCTCATGTAATTCTTGCTGTTATTAACCTCATATATGATGGTATCATAGAAGCCTAAATTCTCCTCTAAAAGTCGGTAAAGTCTGTTATATACATCGATTATATCTCTATCCTCCTCTACTATTTTCTTAAAGTTCTCTGTTTCCTGAACGGTATCTATTAAATTATTGAAAAAGAAAACGAGGTGGCCTATCTCATCTCGGGATTCAATATTAAGGGGTTCTATATTATCACCTCTGTGCTCCGCTATGTTACGGATGCCGCGCATAATGTTTACGATGGGGCGTGTAACTCTTACAGATACCTGTATCCCAATTATGAAGGCCAATGTTGTCTCAATTACAAGTACAGCCAATATCCTGATCTTTAAGATATAATGGAGGCTGGATATAATACCCGCGTATTTGTATAGAAGGATATAGAAGGCCACAAAGAACATGATGACAAATCCGGATGCGACCCCTGCAGTACACAAAAAAAGGATATATTTTAAACCCAAAAACTTCTCATCGCTTGTCACTGGGATTCTGCTGGTCCATTTAGCGAGGTTTTTGTTCATCTCCAAGAATATCGGGGTAGAAAAAGTTAAAAGAATGGGCATAGCCATCACCTCTCCAAGCACGAAGTCGGTTGAACTCAAAAAAGGTTTTCCGGCCATACTGACAGCAGGCAAAAAGATGGTGTAGATCCCTATGGTGAGGATAAATCTCTTTGGAAGGACAGCTATATCACCTTGAATGGTCTCGGAGACTGATCTGGCTTCGTCTTTTATATAATTGTCTATTCGGCCCAATTTTTTGTTGAGGTACATTAAAGCCGATAGAATAGATCCAACAACATAGATAATAATATTGGGTGATAGGGCAATCTGAATAAAGGCCTTTTTACCCCACAAACCCATTCCCCAACAGGTAAGAAGCCACACCACAGGTGGCATTAAAAATCCCACCATACACCAAAGAAGTACCCTATGTTTCATATGACTGCACCCTTTTTAAGCAGATTTTAAGCAAAATTTGTGCCATTTTTGGACTAAAGGAAATTGTCACTTTTTCTCAAATCCTCACTACGATTTGTACCATTCCTATAATTCCACCTAGAATGCCGCCGAAGTAAGTAATGTATTTTAGCTCCTTCTTGGAGACATTGAGGATTAACTCCTCCACCTTTTGGGGGTGAAAGTCACAGAGGATCCGCTGACGAATGAGGTCTTCGATCTTCCCCCCCACCACCTCGGCCTCTAATCGTTCGATAATCTGCTGTGCGGCCTTGTTTACGCCACTCTTTAGGTATTCGTTGTCCAAGAAGATAGTTAGGGGCTTGAGAACTGCTGATTTTTTTATCCTCTTTTTGACCTCCTCGGTTAGCACCACTCCTAGCTCCATCTCCTTTAATATGTTTTTTATATCTGAACCGCTTAGGAAGTGATCTTTAATGGCCTTGGAGACCTCCTGGGCTAACCTCTCGATACGGGCAGGGATGAGGCCAGGGGTGAAAGGAATCCTAAGGCCCCAAATTCGCTTCTCTTCATAGGGGTGAAAGAGCATCCATATGGCAATAGTGTTGGTGAGCCAACCGATCAGGGCACCGATGAGGGGGTAAAAGAAGAGGTAGAAAATCTTCATAGATCTCCCTTGTGGCTGATGTGTGAGGGGAGATAGATCATCAAAGCATCCAATCGAAGTGTTTTATAAACCTGTTGGTGAGCATAAAGTACCTCTCCACAATGACCTCGGCCAGAAAGCGGCGCAGCCTCTGCAGATAAGCCTTGGCAGATTCCACCTCTTCTTCATCCTCCAAAAATCCCGGCAGAAATTTCCCAAGTATGACACTGCCGGGTTCAGGAAATGGGTTTTTACTTTCTGTCTCTTCCCTTAATCGGATAAACCTTTCCAGTTCTTTCACCGGGCCGAAGAAGGGTTCCCACATCCCTGTTCGTTTCACCAATCTTCCCAACTCCTTGACAAGGGTCTCTTCTTGCTCAGGAAAGCCCTCCAGCTCCCATTGAAGCCTTTTTCTAAGGGACGGGTTTTGACGAATGGGGGGCCATTTCAATATCCGTTTGACAATCGCGGATAAGGGAATCCCTTCATTTTGTAGGTCACGTAACAACGCCGCACCATAGGAGATCTCCTCTCGCATCTTGCTATCCCTTCGTATTTGTAGCCAACAAAATATCATAAATGCAGGAAGGGGTAAAGGAGGTGTAATTGACCCTAGGGGTTCTTTGTGATAAAAGATAAAGATCTGTCTAAGTATTCGATAGTTACGGAGAAGCGATGGCGGGGGAAAGGCGACTGCAAAAGACCAGAAACATAGGTTTCATGGCCCATATCGATGCGGGAAAAACCACTGTCACTGAGAGAATACTCTACTATACGGGCCGAACCTATAAGATCGGTGAAGTGCACGAGGGCACTGCGGTGATGGATTGGATGACTCAAGAACAACAGAGGGGGATTACCATCACTTCAGCAGTGACCACCTGCCAGTGGCGTAACCACATTATCCAGATCATCGATACCCCCGGCCACGTAGATTTCACCATTGAAGTGGAGAGGTCTTTGCGGGTGCTCGATGGGGCCATCGCTGTCTTCTGCGGGGTAGGGGGAGTGGAGCCTCAATCGGAGACAGTATGGCATCAGGCCGATAAGTACCATGTCCCCAAAATCGCCTTTGTCAACAAGATGGATCGAGTAGGGGCCGATTTTTTGGGCACAGTGGAGATGATGATAGAAAAACTTGGGGCCAACCCATTGGTGGTGCAGCTTCCCTGGGGAAAGGAAGACTCCTTTCGGGGGGTAATAGATCTGATTAAAATGAAGGGCATCATCTGGGAGGAGGATAGCCTAGGTGCGGTCTATCAGGAGGTCGGAATACCAGAGGAGCTTCTCCCCCAGGCCGAGGGGTATCACGAGCGCCTCTTGGAGAAGGTGGCAGAGACTGATGACCTTTTAATTGAGAAGTACTTAGCCGGGGAGGCTATCTCTGAAGCGGAGATAAAGAGGGCCATCAGGAAAGCCACCATTGAGCTTAGGTTGGTACCGGTGCTGTGTGGAGCCGCCTTGAGGAACAAAGGGATTCAACCCTTGCTAGATGCCATCGTCGACTATCTACCCTCCCCCTTAGATATCCCCCCGGTGCAAGGGACAAACTCCCTTACCGGAGAGACAGAGGCGCGCCGAAGTGATGAGGATGAGCCTCTCTGCGCCTTAGCCTTCAAGATTATGATGGATCAGGGTAGAAAACTCACTTATCTACGAGTTTATTCCGGGGTTATGGAGGCGGGCAACGTCGTTTACAACGCCAACTTGGGTAGGGAGGAGCGGATAGCTAGGATCTTTGAGATGCATGCCAACCATCGCAAAAGGCTCGATCGGGCTAGAGCCGGTGAAATTGTGGCAGTGATGGGGTTAAAGGATACCTCTACCGGCAACACCCTTTGTGACCGTGCTCACCCCATTCTGCTGGAGCCTATAGAATTTTACAAACCGGTCATCTCCGTGGCTGTGGAACCAAAGACCAACCAAGACCAAGATAAGCTCTCTTTTGCCTTGGAGAAGCTAAGTGAGGAAGATCCCACCTTTAAGGTTAGATATGACGACGACACCGGGCAGACCATCATCTCGGGAATGGGAGAGCTCCACCTCGATGTCCTCATCAAGAGGCTAGTAGAGGAGTATAACCTAACGGTCAATGTTGGTAGACCTCAGGTGGTCTATCGCGAGACCATCCAGAGGCCAGCAGAGGTAGAGGGAAAGTTTTCCAAGGTGATTGAGGATGTTGTGCACAGTGCCGAGATCCACCTTGAGGTCATTCCCAACGAGAGGGGGAAGGGGATAGAGTTTATATCTTTGGTACCCCCCGAGGAGCTTCCTCAGGAGTATCTCGAGGCGATCCAGGCTGGCGTGGAAGAATCTACCACGGTAGGTGCCCTCATGGGATATCCTCTCACCGACGTCAAGATCCTTCTCAAAGCTGCTCGCTACACTCAGGATGAATTCACCCCAATGGTGTTAAAGGTGGCAGTATCTCAAGCCCTACGCGAGGCCTGCCAAAAAGGTGACCCTGTGTTGTTAGAACCCATGATGGAGTTGGATGTCATGGTCCCTGAGGAGTTCATGGGGGAGGTAATCGGCGACATCCAGGCAAGAAAGGGCTCCATTGAGTCCATCAGCACCAAAGGGAAGATGGCGATGATCAAAGCCCTCACTCCCCTGACCAGGATGTTCGGGTATTCCACCGACCTGAGGTCCATGACTCAAGGAAGAGGGACTTTTTCCATGCGGTTCTCTCATTACGACAGGGTGGTAGATTGATGAGCACAGAGTTAGCTGGAAGGATATTAGAGATGTTGAGGGGACAGGGAGGTTATCTCTCTGGAGCAAAAATCGGCAAGGCGCTTGGTATAAGTAGAAGCGCTATATGGAAATATATCAATTCCTTGCGTCGGGACGGTTATGAGATTGAGGCTAGAGCTGCCAGTGGATATAGATTGGTTGCCACACCTTCCCATATTACTTGCTGGGAGTTGCAAGCCAACCTAGGAACCCAAGTATTTGGCAAAAAGATCCATACCTTTTCCCAGGTGGGCTCTACTAATGAGG
>QMLM01000060.1 GCA_003646745.1 Deltaproteobacteria bacterium
ATTTGCCGGTCTGGTTTTTCCCTCGACCATGACCACCGTTTTGGGCCCTATAACTCTGCTGATACCTCAGGTCCAAGAGGGTGGAAAGTCCTTCCTTGGCCACTAAGATTACATCACCCCCCTTGCCGCCGTCACCACCATCGGGTCCTCCTCGAGGGATGAACTTCTCCCTTCGGAAGCTTACACACCCTTTGCCCCCATCACCCCCTTTAACCCAAATTTTAACCTCATCGACAAATTGCATAACAGTAGCAGTAAAATGAAGAGGGGTTGGGATAGGGACATAAATAAAGACCGTAGCAAAAGAGAGGGATTAGGAGGCCGTTGATGCCGCGGCCTCTTTAGGATATACGCTTACCTTCTTTCTATCTTTGCCCTTGGGCTCGAAGCGCACGATACCGTCGATCTTGGCAAAGAGGGTATGGTCACGGCCTATCCCTACATTTTCACCGGGGAAGATCCTTGTTCCCCTCTGTCTTACTAAGATGCTACCCGCCGTGACTATCTGGCCGCCAAATCTCTTTATCCCTAACCTTCGGCCTATACTATCCCTGCCGTTTCTGGAACTTCCTCCTGCTTTTTTATGGGCCATCTCTGTCTCCTTTAGCTAATGATATCTTCGATCTCTATCCAAGTATAATATTGCCGATGTCCCTGCTTGCGACGATAGTTTTTTCTCCTTTTATATTTGAAGATGACGATCTTTTCTCCTCTACCCTGTTGTTTTATCCTCCCCACCACTTTCGCTCCCGCCAAGGTAGGTTTTCCTAATTTTACACCATCCTCTGCCTTTATCAAGAGGACCTTGTCCAATTCGACCTTTTCTCCTACCTCCCCTTCTATTTTTTCCACTTTAATAAGGTCCCCTTTAGCCACTTTGTATTGCTTCCCCCCTGCCTCCACAATGGCATACATAATTTTTCCTCCTCTTTAATTTTACCAGAAAGAAGGAGATTAATAAAGTTAAATCAATACCTTGGTATTGTCAAGAAATAAAAGGCAGGTCCTTTAGACCTGCCCGACAAACCGCACTCCATGGGCCGAAGATATTCCGGCCTTATTAAAGCTTAAACACCAATAAAAGGGATACCAGCAGGGCGTAGATGACCAACGACTCGATCATGGCCAAACCGATGATCATGGGTGTAACTATCTTTCCTGAGGCCGCTGGATTTCTGGCTATCCCGTCCAAGGCAGAGGCAATGCCACGGCTCTGTCCTATGGCTCCGCCAAAAGCGGCTATGGCGATGCCAAAGCCTGCACCAATGGCAATGGCCATTTTTACATTAGGTGGCAGCCCCTCCGCCGCCGCCTCTTCCGCGGCCAAGGCAACTCCCGCCGCTGCTAAAGCGAAACCGAACACCAATAGGAAAAATGTAATCTTTTTGAACACTCTCCCCCCTCCTTTCTCTATTGAATTTTATCCTTCATGCTCGATCTCCTCAATAGCCCCAGAGAAATAGGCCATGGAGAGGAGGATGAAGACTAGGGTTTGCACAATGGCAACGAATATACCCAGCAGCATCATAGGTAAAGGTACTAGGAAAGGCACTAGTCCAAAGACGATGGCGCAAATATAGTGGTCCCCGAATATGTTCCCAAAGAGACGTACGGAGAGAGAGACAGGGCGGACGAAGTGTCCGATGAGCTCAATGGGGACCATGAGGGGAGCTAGCCAGATAACAGGTCCGGTGAAATGTTTAAGGTATTTTATCCCGTGTTCCCTAAACCCATAATAGTGAGTGAGGAAAAAGACGGTGATGGCACAGGCCCCTGTGGTATTTAGGGTCTCGGTAGGGGAGTGGAAGCCCGGTATTAGGCCCAAGACATTTGATACAAAGATAAAGAGGGCCAACGTCCCGATGATCATCATAAACTCGGGCCCCCTTGGTCCCATGTTGTCCTTGACTATCTTTAGGACCCCCTCCACGATCATTTCTCCTGCGGTACGAAAGGTCAGCTTTGCCTCAGGGATAAAGTATTTTTTGGGGTCTTTGCGCAGTCCCCTGGTCCCCAATTGGGCAACGATCAGGAGGAAGACGATCACCACAATGGCATTAGCGACATGGGAGGGAAGTTGGTTCAACAAAGGTATCATGTCGCAGATGCTGAAGCCCTTATGTTCCATCAGCTTCTCTCCCCCTCTTCGTTAATATGACGGTATCCCTTTATTCCCTCGGCCAATATAGCCAAAAATATGGTGAGCAACCCCACCAAGAAGGCCACCAAATTTATCACCCCTCGCAGCAAAATAGCAATCCCTGCTACGGCAGCAACTAACAAGAGAAATTTTACGGAATATTTAAAGAAGAAAGACCTGGGATTGGAAATCCCCCCTTCAGAGAATCCCCCCTCTATGATCCTTCTCAAGGCCTTAAAGTTGAGGATGATGATAATTCCCCCCATTATTACCCCTATGGTAATCTTTTTGTCCCAGAAGGCTAGGCTCCCCACAGAAAGCAGCGAGAGGATGACCCATTGGGTTCTTTCCAGGGAGGTCAGTTGCCACTCTTTGATCATCAGCCCCCTCTATTCTCTCTTTCCATACGCTTCAGCGCCCGATATAGACTCCGAAAACCGGCAACAATCCCAAAAAAGAGGAAGATAATGAGGAACCAAGGCCTTGTGCCCAGCCATTTGTCCAGATAATAGCCAATACCGACTCCCACCGCTACTGCCAACCCCATCTCCAGTCCGAGGGTGCTGTAGTAGGCGATCTGTTCGATCACCTTTTTCTTATCCTCTTTGCGGGTTGGCAAGGTTCAAAAAACCCCTTTCCTAGGGAGGGAAATTTGTAACACACCCTTCCCAACCAAGTCAACTACTTTTCTGGAATATCCTATTCCCTAGGCCTGATGGGGCGGTACTCTCTTCCCTTCTTGGCCTCTTTCTCTCCTTCGACCATTACGATGTCGGCAGTGAAGTCATATTTGCCCTCGAAAAGGGCGCTGCCCACTGCGTAGATATCCACCGGCGCCTTTTTTTCTTCGAAGAAGGAGATCTTATCGGGGTTAAATCCGCCGGAGACAATGATCTTCACGTGTGAGAATCCTTCCCGATCCAGGGCTCCTCTCACCTTTTCCACTAACCGGACGTTCACCCCTCGGGGGTCGAACTGCATCATCTCCTCCCACAGGCATCTGTCCACCATAGTATCAGAGGTGTCCAATCTCACGGCCCAGAGGATATCTTTCAGCTTTCTTGCCACCTCCAGGGAGGTCCCTACACAGTCATTATGATAGTCGACAAGGGCGATCACCTTGATGTCGGTTCCTCTGGCGATATGTTCGTAAAACTTATATGTAGCTAATGCTGTATCTCCGCGATAACAGGCGATCAGGGCGTGGGGGATGGTTCCTATCCCGCGTGATCCCCACCATTCGGCCCCGGCATCGGTGGATACAGCCTCAGCCCCGCCAATGCTGGCGGCGTAACCATCCCCTCCCTGAACGCTGAAGTGGTCGAAGCGGGCGCCGAAGAAGATCACCGGTTTCCCTTGGGCCGCCTGGACGCACTTGCGTACATTGGTAGCTATCTTGGTCCTGCGAGCAAGCACCCCCAGGTAGACAGTCTCCAAGTGGGCAAAACTTGCCGCTGGCCCCTCGATATGCATCACGGTTTCATAGGGTTCTATCTCATCTCCGTCCCTTAGGGCCGATATCTTCAGTTTATCAAACTCGCTCACCCAGATGGAATCTAACTCACGCTCCACCGTCAACCTCTCCGCAATCAAGGAGAGGAAAAGCTCTCTATCGATGTCCCTACATTTACGCAGATCCATCTTTATGTTCATCAACCTATCAAACAACTTATACGCCTTTTTTAGATCAGTGTAATGTCCTGTCCCTACCCGGAGTATGGCGATGGCCTCGTCAATACCGCAAAGGACCGCATGTTTCTTTTGGAAGACCTGCATGGTGACGATGGGGTTGTGGCGGTCTCGCTCCAGGATCAACTTCTCCCGCCAGAAATAGACGTCGGAGCGATATCCCCTTCTTATCTCTTGAATGGGAAGATCGAAGACAGAAACAGGAAGTCTTGTCTCTAAATCCTCCTGTATCCTTACTTTAGAGCCAGTATTCATCCCTATAGATCCTCTCCTCCAGATCTATTTTATAGAAATCCTGCAGGGGGATCAAGATCTCCTTGTTCCTCTCATAGACGGTTCTTATAGCTTCCCTTACGGTCGCTTTTGCCTTAGGGGTCATACGCCCCAGGGGAGGTCGGCAAGGGCCAGCCGGCATTCCCAAACCCCTCATCAGGGTCTTTATGGCAGAGGGATTTCGGAATTTTAAAGATACCTTAAACCCTTCATATTCCTCCACAGTCTTGACAGTGACGATCTTAAAGAGGGGGTCCAAGGCCTCATAGAGCTCCCGTCCTCTCGCCATATCTCCACGGTTGAGGGATTTGGTCATTTCGGCCACAGCTCCAGGGACCACATTGGAGATGACCGAGACCACTCCTTGTGCTTTGATATCCTCCCTGGTCATCATTGCAAAGGTCATATCGTCATCTCCGGAGAGAATATCGAAATCGTCCCCGAGCAACCTCCTGATCTTGGCCATCCTTTCTAGGCTTCCTGTAGCCTCCTTGACAGCCCGGACGTTTTTGTAATTTCTGTTCAGGATGGCTAGGTCCTCTACCTCCAGTTGTGTCCCCGTCCTGCCCGGGATGACATAGGGGGTGATGAAGGTTGTAGGAAACTCCTTAGCGATTACTTCATAATACTCCGTTCTAAGCTCTAGGGAGGAAGGCCCGTTATAGTAACAGTCCACCAGCAGTACGGCCTCTGCCCCTACCTCTACAGCGTGCTTAGTGCCCCTAAGGGCCTCTTGGGTGGAGTTGCTCCCGGTACCCGCCATCACAAAAGTCCGTCCTTTAGCCAGCTTCACCACTTCTTCTATGACTTGGTCGTGTTCCCGCCACTCCAGGGTGGGAGATTCCCCTGTGGTACCCGTCGGAACCAATTTTGCCCCTCCCTCTATCTGAAAGGTTACGTTCTGACGTAGGCCTTCCAGATCCAACTCCCCCCTCTCCGTAAAGGGGGTGACCATTGCCGTCCAGCACCCCTCAAATCTCTCCAAGACCATGTTTGTCCTCTCCCCTTTGTACTTTAAAGATCCTTAAAAGTTAAAGGAAAGGAGGTGAAAAGTCAAGATTGGAAGGTCTGTAATGGTTCCTCGGGATTAAGGTTTCCTCCTCTGCCGGAGTACTTCATATAGGATAACGGCCCCGGCCACAGAGACGTTAAGGGAATTAATCTTTCCCTTCATAGGGATCGATACTAGCAGATCACATTCTCTTTTGACTAAAGGCCTCATCCCTCTCCCCTCACCCCCTATGACCAGGGCCAGGGGGATATTCAGATCCTGATGGTATATTTCCTGTCGCGCCTCTGCGGTGGCCCCAATTACCCAAACTCCGCTGTTTTTAATTTTACGCAGGGTGTTGGGTATATTGGCGACACGGACTACCGGGACATGGAAAACCGCCCCAGCGGAGCTTTTAGCCACCACGGGAGTAATTCCTGCTGCCCTGGCTTTGGGGATGATCACCCCCCATACCCCGCAGGCATCGGCACTTCTGATGAGGGCTCCTAAATTCCTGGGGTCCGCAATCCCGTCGAGGATCAACAGGAGCGGTTTGCCCTCACCCCTTTGGAGGATGTCGTCCAAAGTGGCGTAGTCAAATCGATCGAGAAAACTCACCACCCCTTGGTGAGGGGCGCTCTTGGTGAGGGAATCCAGCCGGAAGCGCTCCACCCACCTGATGGAGATACCCTTTGACTTCGCCTCACTAGCTATCCCCTCCAATCCCCTAGGGCTTCTTCCCTTTGCCAGCCAGACCTCACCGATCTGACAGCGCCCCGATCTCAAGGCTTCATATACGGGGTTTATCCCGTAGATCCACTTCATCATTTGACATTGTCTTTACTAAGAGCATTTATTATTCATACCTTCTGAACACCAGGCAGACGTTGTTTCCTCCGAAGGCGAAGGAGTTGGAGATGGCGATCTGGATATCCCTTTTGCTGGCCTCATTGGGGGTGTAATCGAGGTCGCACTCAGGATCAGGGGTGGAATAGTTGATGGTGGGTGGAATTATTCCCTCATGGAGGGAAAGCAGGGTCGCAATCGCCTCGATCCCCCCTGCTGAACCCAAGCAATGTCCGATCATCGACTTGATGGAGCTAATGGGGATCTCATAGGCTCTTTGGCCAAATACCATCTTTATCCCCTTGGTCTCCACTAGGTCATTCAGCGTGGTTCCAGTGCCATGGGCGTTTATATAATTCACCTCCTCTGGGGATATTCCCACATCTTTTAGGGCTAGTTTGATGGTCCTAGCTATCCCCTCTCCTGATGGCTCGGGAGCAGTGAGGTGGTGAGCCTCGGAGCAAATTCCATAGCCCAATACCTCTCCCCATATACGAGCACCCCTCGATCTAGCATGTTCTAGCTCCTCCAATAGCAGAATACCCGCCCCCTCACCCAAGGAAAGCCCCTGTCTATTTTTGTCGAAGGGCCGGCATCCCTCGGGGTCTATGGCCCTGAGGCTGTTGAAGCCGGCGTAGGTCACCTCACAGAGGGAATCGCTTCCGCCGGCGAACATTATCTCCGCCTTTCCCCAAGCGATGGTCTCATAAGCGAAAGCGATGGCAGCAGAACTGGAGGAGCACACAGTGGCAGTGGTAGTTCTGGGACCTCGCAGATCGAATTCATGGGCTATATGGTCGGTAGTGGTGGCGAGGGAGAAGGAAACCAGAAGACTAGGGGAGGGCCTCCTAGGGGCCTGGGTGTAGATGGCCCGAAAGTACTTTTCCACTGAAAAGATACCTCCCGAATCCGCTCCCAAGATGATCCCAAACCTCTCTCTATTCACCTTTGCTAGGTCAATTTCTGAGGAGGCCATCGCCTCCCGGGCAGCGACGATCCCGAATTGATCGCAGCGGGAGAGTCTACGCAACTGCTTGGAGGGGAAATGCCTCTGGGGAGATAGGTTAACCACCTCGCCCCCATTGTGACTTCGGTAGCCGGAGGTGTCAAAGATGGTGATTGGTTTGATGCCGCAGCAGCCTTCCTTCAGAGATTGCCAAAAGGTGGAAAGATCATTTCCCACCGCGCTCACCACCCCCATAGCTGTGACCACCACCCGTCTCTTTCGCAAGATCAGACCTCCAATAGGACCGCGCGCAGGGGGGAGCCGTCAGCCCCCTTAATGCGCAGAGGGAGAGCGATGAGGAAATAGGTGCCAGGGTTGACCCCCCTCAGATTGATCCCTTCTAGGATAGATACCCCATTTTCAAGGAGGGTTTTGTGTACAGCGAACTCGGGTGCGCCAAACCTCTCTATGGAGAGGTAATCTATCCCCACCAGATCCATCCCCATCTTTGTTATGTATTCTGCCCCTTCTAGTGTCAGGTAGACGTAATCTTTGTGAAATTCCCTTTCCTCAAGGAGCAGGGAGTTTCGGGTCTTAAAGAGGATTTTGCGGACCTGCGCTAACTCCAATTCCTGCAAGAATTCCCGTTCAATCCTATCTCCCTCTACCTTCACTACCTGGACCATACCCATAAACCTATCCAAGGGGAGTTCGTCAACTCCATTGCCTCCTTCCAGGAAGTGAAGAGGGGCATCTATATGGGTCCCCGTATGGGTCCCCAAGGTCAATTTGCGCATATTACATCCGGAGCGCGCGATGGTACAAACGGCCTCTGAACCAAAGGGTGCATCCCCAGGATAACAAATGATGCCTTCCTGCAGGGGGAGAGTAATATCGATGATTCTCTTGTACTCGATCATAGAAGGCCTTTAACGCCTCATCGGCTCTATTACCTCGACGTCAGGAGGTAGATGTAACTCAAAAGCGGAATCCGGCATACCGGAGTTTATCCTGATGTTATGGTAGGTGATGGTGGTGCGGTCACCGTTCTTTTCCACCAACTCCATCTGTTTCGGCAACCAGTTTGAAGTATTTATCCAAAGCCTTATCTGCTGGAAGAGGGCAAGATCCTCTGTAGGGTCTATCTTTAACACCACTGCCCCCCTCTTTTGCTCTTGCAACGATATTCTTTTTCCCATGGTCTCGAAGGGATTTTGGAAAAACAGGAGCCATTTGGCCATAAGGGGGTTGCCGGCCACCTGATATCGTTGGGCCACCTTTTCTTCGGGGAGATAGATCCAGAGGACGTCTTTGGTCAGGACCGTGATACTCGGGTAAGGAGGCAGCATCTGAACCCATATTCGATTGGGCCGCTTGAATTTCATTTTACCTTTGGAAATCACAGGTTCCTTAAAAAGGGAGGATCTTTTTACTTGGGTGATATCTGCGGTGAAATCTTTTATGGTCTCTTGGGTTCTTTTGAGCTGCTCCATAACGTAGGCCAGCTTTTTAGCTTCCTCTTGGCCCCAGGCAGCGCTCCCCATTAAAAATACAATCAGAAGGGAAAAAAGCAG
>QMLM01000061.1 GCA_003646745.1 Deltaproteobacteria bacterium
CCATTTTGCCTATCTTAAGGCTTTTTTGAAGTCTATTTGGCTGCTAGGAATAAGGGGAAAAGAGAGATTTTATTATTGGAAGCTGCTATTTTGGACACTCTTCAGACATCCGCGATCTTTCCCCCTAGCTGTTACTTTTGCCATTTACGGATTTCACTTCAGAAAGGTCTTCGAGGGGCTCTTTAGGGTGTCAGAGGAGAAAGGGACCGCATAAGAGAGCTCCTCCCTCATTGCGAAAGAACAAATTTGAGAAGATGAATGAGTTGAGGCATAAGATTGCTCAGGTAGTGATAATGGGGATCGATGGACTCACCCCCCAAAAGGAGTCTAAGAGGCTTGTCGAAAGGGGAGTCGGAGGAATTATCCTTTACACTCGCAACTGTAGCCATCCATCTCAGGTAGCCGAGTTAATCCGGGGACTTCAGGAGGCCGCCCGTAGCAAAGGGTGGCGAATACCACTGTTAGTGGCCATCGATCAAGAACACGGTCGTGTAACCAGAATTAGGAAGGGACTCACCCTTTTCCCCAGCCCTTGGAATTTGGGGAAAATGGCAAATACTGCATTAGTTCGCAGAGTCGCCCAGGTTACAGGAAGGGAGCTGGCATTAATGGGAATCAACATGAATTTGGCCCCGGTTGCCGACATCCTCCTTCACCCTCAAAATCGTGTAATCGGCACCAGGAGCTTCGGCAACGATCCTCAGCTGGTAGCCGCGATGGTGGCCGCCTATATAAAAGGCCTTCAGGGGGAAGGGGTCGCTGCCTGCGCCAAACACTTTCCGGGCCATGGGGCCACATCTAAGGATAGCCATCGTGAACTACCCATCATTGAGAGGTCTAAGCGGCAATTAGAGGATACCGAACTTGTCCCCTTTCGGATGGCGGTTCGCACCGGTGTGGCGGCGATGATGACCGGACACCTTCTATTCCCAGACCTTGACCCTCAGCGGCCCGTCACATTGTCCTCGACAATAATACAAGGCCTGTTGCGTCAGCGGCTTGGTTTCAAGGGAGTGGTAATCTGCGATGACCTGAAGATGGGAGCCCTATCCCAGTGGGGTGACTTGGAACAAAGGGCATTAGAAGCCCTGAAAGCAGGAGTTGATATTCTCTTAATAGGTGAAGGAAAGGTCGATGGGGTTCTAGAGGCTTTAGAAAAAGGGGTTGATAGAGGAGAGATCCCCCGCAGCAGGGCTGCAGAGGCCGTATACCGTATCTTGAGATTAAAGGAACGATATCCTTATAAAGCGTCAGAAGACCTAAAGGGGTTAAGGCGAAGTGAAGATCTAGCCTTTTCTGAGCGGCTCTTTCAAGGAGTGAAGGATGAAGAAGGTGGTCCTGGGAATAGAGAAATTTAGGGACCGCCCACCTTCCTGGTTGAGGAAGGCGGGCATTGGTCTCCTCGCAAACCAGGCCTCTGTTGACCCATCTCTCAAGCACACTAAAAATGTCTTGGCTGAGTTGGTGGGGAAGAATCTGCGGGCCCTCTTTGCCCCCCAGCATGGTATTAGGGGACAGCTGCAGGCCAACATGGTGGCATCAGGGGATGAGATAGACCCGCAGCTGGGTATCCCCATCTTCAGCCTTTACACTCACAAGAGCCGAATCCCCACCGAGGAGATGTTGAAGGATATAGATATTCTGCTGATCGACCTGCAGGATATAGGGACAAGGGCCTATACCTTCGCTACCACCATGGGACTATGTATGGAGGCGGCAGCTAAATGTGGGAAAAAAGTGATTGTGTTAGACCGTCCAAATCCTATCGGAGCAGAGAGAACAGAAGGAAATCTCTTGAGGGAGAACCTTCGCTCCTTTGTCGGCTACTGTTGCCTCCCCATGCGTCATGGTATGACCATAGGAGAGCTGGCCCTCTTCTTCAACGGGGAGAACAAGATAGGGGTAGAGTTAGAGGTAGTCCCCATGGAAGGATATAGACGGGAATATCTCTTCTCCCATACTAGGTTGCCCTGGGTAAATCCTTCCCCTAACATCCCCACCCCCGATACCGCCCTGGTATATCCTGGCCAGGTTCTCTTGGAAGGAACCAATCTCTCTGAGGGGAGGGGTACTACCAAACCTTTTGAGTTCTTCGGGGCTCCTTATATAGACTCCCTTTCTCTGAAGCGGGGATTGGAGCAAAGGAACCTCCCCGGGGTAACCTTCAGAGAGATCTCCTTTATACCCCAGTTCGATAAATGGAAGGGGCAGACTTGCCAGGGACTTCAGCTACATGTGACCGATCCCTTCACCTTCAAGCCATATTATACCTCCCTAGCCATTATCCAAGAGGTTATAAAGAGATGGCCAGAGGAGTTTGCCTGGCGTTCCCCTCCCTATGAATACGTGTTTGACAAGCTCCCCTTTGATCTCATCACAGGAGATGAGGATATTAGAAAAGGATTGGAGGAGGGGAGAGACTTAGACGCCATAGAGGCTACATGGAGGAAGGAATTGGAGGAGGATTTCATGGCAACAAGACAGAGGTACCTCCTCTATTAAAGTCCTATCCTTTCCTTTTTCAAGAAGTTCAACCCTTTTATAACCTCTTCTTTAGTCACCGGGGGGTGAACCTCCATTATCTTTATCGCACCATCCGGGAGATACCGCTTCACCATCTCAAAGTTTATCTCCCCCTGTCCCGGAGCTTTGTGGTCATCTACCCCTATGGCATCGTGCAGGTGAACCCCTACCATTTTGGGGGCATATAGCTGCAAAAGCTCCTCGTGCCTCAGTACTCCTAAAGCCTCTAAGACGGCTGCATGTCCAGTATCATGCCAATATCCAATAGGGGCACCTTGAAACTTATCGAGGATGATCCCTATCTCCTCCTTATCGGGTATTTCCTGAAGGTAGTAGCGGTTTTCTATCCCCAGGGTTACTCCTAACCTTTCCGCCCTCTTCAAGATCCTCTCCAAGCTGAAAAAGACGGCGTCCAGATGGGCCGTCCGCTGACGGCCCCGTTCCTCTATCTCTCTCTGGAGGAGCTCTTCCCCTTCCTGATTCCACCTCCCCTCCCGATAAAGTTTTTGCAAACCATCCTTTGACAACCCCGTCTCCACCATGCCAAGATGAAGTACTACCACCCCTACCTCTAGGTCATGGGCAACTTCCAAGGTACGAGATGTGTAATAAACTCCTTTCTCCCTCTCTTCTTTGTCGAGAGAGGAAAGGGGAAAACAATCCCCTCCCGCTTTATCAGGGGGGAGAATATCGGGGACAGGAAAGTAGTTATGGATACTCAATACCCGTAGTTCATGGGCCCTGAGGGTGGGCAGAATCTCCTGGTAGATTTTTTGCGTGATGCGAAACTCTAATTCCACCCCTTCAAACCCAAGATCGAAAATAGGCCCCAAAAGCTCCTCCCCAGATTGGGCGTTTTTAGATGTCCAAGAAGTGGATAGACCAATCACCCTATGGCCTCCTTCCATGTCTCTAGATCCTTCAAGGCCCTTTCAACCAAGCGCCTCTTTTTCTGTTTCTTGGGCCCCTTTCTCTGCAGTGGAGGGAAAAGGCCGAAATTTATGCTCATTGGCTGATAATCTTTCGCATAGAGGTTGGTGATGTGTCCCACCAAAGCTCCTAAGGCCGTAGTCCCTGGAGGTGGGACGATCTTTTGGCCGTTGAGATAGCGCGCCGCATTGACTCCTGCTAAAAGCCCCATGGCCGCTGACTCTACATAGCCCTCTACCCCCGTGATCTGGCCGGCGAAAAATATCCTAGGGTCGCTTCTAAGCTGCAGGGTCTGGGACAAGAGTCGGGGGGCATCGATGAAGGTGTTACGATGCAGGCTACCGAACCGAACAAACTCCGCCCTCTGCAACCCGGGTATTAGGCGAAAGACCCTCTCTTGCTCATGATATCTTAGCTTGGTCTGAAACCCCACCATATTATACAGGGTGCCCTCCCTGTTCTCCTGTCTGAGTTGTACCACGGCAAAAGGTTGCCTTCCGGTGCGTGGATCAATTAATCCCACCGGTTTCATGGGGCCGAAGGCGAGGGTATCATCCCCCCTCTCAGCCAGATCCTCGATGGGAAGGCAACCCTCAAAAGGCATGGCCTCCTCAAAACCTCTCAAGGGAACCTTCTGTCCTTCTTTTATAGCATTAACAAAACGATAATACTCCTCTTTATTCATGGGGCAGTTCACGTAATCATCCCCCCCCTTGCCATATCTTGACCCCTTAAAGGCAATTCCAAAATCGATGGATTCTGCCGTTACAATGGGAGAGATGGCATCGTAGAAGTAAAGGTGCCGGCGTTGCGTCAATTCCATAATGGCAGAGGCCATAGACTCAGAGGTGAGAGGGCCGGTGGCGATGATCACTACCCCTTGCCCGGGGATAGAGATCACCTCTTCTCTTATTATCTGGACCTCATCCCTGGTTTCCAGAGCCTGAGTAATGAGGCGGGCAAACTCCTCTCTATCCACAGCCAGGGCACTTCCAGCAGGCACTCGGCTTCGCTGCGCCGCCCAGAGGATGAGGGAATCCAACCGGCGCATCTCCTCTTTGAGCAGACCAGGGGCAGACTCCAGGGCATCTGACTTAAGGGAGTTACTACAAACAAGCTCTCCCAAGAAGTGGGAGTGATGGGCCTCCGAGAACCTCTTCGGCTTCATCTCATAGAGGGTAACCGTTACCCCCCTGCGGGCCGCCTGCCAAGCTGCCTCGCACCCGGCTAACCCCCCACCGATGATAAGAAGTTGCCCTTTACCCATTTTTGCCTTACGATCGATAGTATTGATCAAAAAATATTATGCCTCATCTGAGAGTATGTCAACTTTTCCCTTTCCTTACACAAGGAAATTAGGATAGATTTATAGGAGGGCTTCTTGAGATCGTATTAAAAGAAGGAAATGACGAAAATAAGGCCAATAAAGGTGCTACCTTTAGCGATTATTGTGGCCTTGGGGACAGGGCTCCTCTACTTACACCACTGGCTGACCCTCTCCCACCCATTGCTTCATGGAGAGGTAAAGATAAAAGGGCTGAAGGCCCCGGTTGAGATCTACCGGGACCCTTTTGGAATGCCGCATATCTATGCCCGTAACCCCCATGACCTCTTCTTCGCCCAAGGATACGTCATGGCCCAAGACCGCCTCTGGCAGATGGATCTGCTGCGAAGGTTGGGAGAGGGGAGGTTGGCCGAAATCTTTGGGGAAAAGGCCCTGGAGATGGACCTCTTTGTTCGAACGATAGGGCTGGGGCGGCAAATACAACAAGACCTGCAGGCCTTATCTGAAGAAAGTGAGGCAGCAATAGAGGCCTTCTCAAAAGGGGTGAACACTTTCATAGAAACCCACAAAGACCGCCTCCCTCTGGAGTTTAGAATCCTGGGCTATCGGCCCAGGCCTTGGTATCCACAGCACAGCCTAGCTATCAGCAAGTTCATTTCCCTGATCTTGGCCAGAAACGCCGCCTCAGAGATTTTACGGGCCCAGCTTTTCTGTCGCGTTGGGACGCTAAAGGCCGCAGAGTTGCTACCACCATATCGCCCCAAAAAAACCTTACTCAATTTTGCTAAGAAAAACCAAGGACACACATATAATATACATTTCTCTTCGACCGGCGAAGGGAGCAATAACTGGGTGGTGGACGGGACAAAGAGCACTACCGGAGCTCCCCTCTTGGCCAATGACCCCCATCTAGGGGTATTTGTCCCTTCCATCTGGTACGAGAACCACTTGGAGGGGGGAGGATACCGGGTAGCAGGGGCCTCCTTCCCTGGAACTCCAGGGGTTGTTATAGGTCATAACGAGGGGATAGCGTGGGGGGTAACCAACATGGAGGCCGATGTCCAAGATCTCTACCAGGAGCGGGTCTGCACCCATAACCCCTACCTCTATCTCTACAAAGGGAAGTGGAAGAGGATGAAAGTAGTAAAAGAGGAAATTTGGGTAAAAGGAAGAAGGGATCCTGTAATATTAGAGGTACGCCTCAGCTGCCATGGACCCCTCATCGACCATTTGATCCCTGGATTAACACAGCCCCTCGCCCTGCGATGGACATCTTTAGAAGAGACCTCTGATGAACTTCTGGCCTTTCTAATGCTCAACAGGGCCCAAAACTGGAAGGACTTCACGAATGCCCTAAGCTATTATAAAGGAATACCCCAGAACTTCGTCTACGCCGATAAGGATGGTAACATCGGATACTGGGGGGCGGGAAGGATACCCATTAGGTCTTCTGAGTTCGGCCTATATCCCGCAGACGGTGCATCAGGAAAATATGAATGGATCGGATATATCCCCTTCGAGCAACTACCGCACCTATACAACCCCCCACAACACTTCATCGCTACCGCTAACAACAACCCCCTTAGGGACAATTATCCCTATTATATCGGCCTTGAATGGGCCCCCCCTTTCCGCATCCGGCGAATTGTGGAACTCTTACAAAGGAAAGAAAGGCTCTCCATAGAGGATTTTCAGGAGATCCAGAGAGACGTCTTCTCAATACCAGCTCAGGTCCTAACCCCTTATCTGCTCAAACTGGACCCCTCTAATTCTCGCGTTCAGGAAGCCCAAGCCTATCTACGAAAGTGGGACTTTCGGTTCACCCCAGACAGTGTCCCTGCCACCATCTACCAAATGACGTTGCTGCACCTGTTGCGGAAGACCTTCGGTGATGAATTAGCAGAGCTCTTGCCTCGGTATTTGAATGTTCGTTACGGCCCCCTCAATTCCCCCCACCAGAGAGGGATTGAACTGCTGCTCAAGATCATCAATGACCACACAAACCCTTGGTTTGATGACGTAAGAACGACCGCTCGGGAAAACAGAGACGATATCCTCCTGCTCAGCCTGCAGGGTGCCCTAGAAGAATTACGCAAGAGACTAGGCCCTGAAATGGAACAGTGGCAGTGGGGGAGACTACATAGATGCCGTTTTAGACATCCCCTCGGGGAGAAATGGCCCCTGAACTATCTTTTTAATCCCTCGCCTGTACCCTTAGCGGGTGAGAAATATACGATAAATCACGCGGGATTTGATCCCCTTCTCCCCTTTACCGTGAATACCATTGCATCCTACCGCCAGATAATCGATCTAAGGAACTTCTCCCGTTCGATGTGCGTTCACTCTCTCGGCCAATCCGGCCATCCTCTGCACCCCCACTATCGGGATCTTCTGCCCCTCTGGTCGGAGGGGAGGTATCACCCCATCTATTTTTCAAAAAAGGATATCCAGGCCCATAGCCTTCACCTGTTACGCTTGATCCCCCAAGACTAACAATAAGCTTGACTTATTTATAATCTCTTATAAAATCTTATGCTCAGGAAAGCTATGAAAGGGGCGGGGTTGCATGGACGATGAAGGGGGGGCAATATATAGCTTTTCGTGGCGAAACTCTTTCTTTTTAAAATTCGCCTTCATCCTTTTAATGGCCTTCCTCGGTTTTTTTCCTCGCTTTTACCCTGTTACATCTCTGGAACTTCAATAGGCTGGAGAAAGACCTCAATCGGCGAGAGATCCAAAGGTTGAAAAAGGGGGGTGAACTTCGTCCTTAACAAAGAGGAATGTGGGGTCAGAAATCTGTTGCAAAGCCTCCTGTGGAATAAGGAACTTCGCCTGCGGGTGCAAAAGGGTGATCTGCCGTGGCTGCAAGCCGTCTTCGCAGGGGAGATGACAAGACCTTTTGCCTCTGCGGGGGTAATAGATAACCGAGGAAAACTTCTATATGCGAAACGATCTATTTTCAAAAGAGAGGATCTGCAAGACCTCGTATCTTTTTTGCGACAGGGCAGGAAGAGAGAGAAACTCATCACATTCTCATGGCGCCACAGGGGCAGCGTATACCTGGTGGGGATCGGTGACCTCTCTACCGACGATAAAGGAGGAGGAAAATGGCTTTATTTGGCCAAAGAGCTGAATAAAGGATATTTGGTTGGGCTTCGCCATTTTTCCGAAGGGGAAATAGAGATATTCCCCCAGACAAAAAAGGATGTAGGGGGCCTTACCTTGCGCGATTGGCGCAATAGGCCTGTAGCATGGATATCCATCCGCCCCTCCACCTATTTCGTCTCTCTCTTCGTGGTCATGGAGAGGATATATCTATGGCATTCCTTATTTATTCTGCTTGTCTTCGCCCTGACCATAGTCCTCTTTTCCCTGAAACTAAGGGAGAGAATAGTAAAGGAATTTAATAAGATAATTGAGGCCTTCGATAGGCTTCATCAGGGGGAGTATCCCCAAGACCAACCCGTTATCAAGTCAGAGGATGAATTTGGGGTTTTCGCCTTGCAGATCCAAAAGGCCTCCCGAACCATCTCCCAACTGCTCACCACCGATCCCTTAACTAAAATCTACAACAGGACCTATTTCTATAATCGGCTAAAGGAGGAAGTCAACAGGGCCCAAAGGTATAGTCATCCTTTGGCCTTGATCATCCTGGATCTGGACAACTTTAAAGGCGTGAACGACAAAATGGGGCATCAAGCGGGCGATCAACTCC
>QMLM01000062.1 GCA_003646745.1 Deltaproteobacteria bacterium
ACTATGTATTGATACCCACCCATGGAGTGGGGAAATTGACCAGAGAATTTCCCTATCCCTTTCAGTTCAATCACTGTATCGTCGCCATTGAGGCAAAAGAAGGCTATCACTTTCTTGACCCGACGGGGGAAACCTATTCCTTCCATTACCTACCCAGTGAAGACCAAAATCGAGACGCCCTTTTGTTTCAAAACCAAAAAGGGATATTCATCCACACTCCGACGGCCGACCCCCAGGAAAACGGAGTCCTTTACAGACAGATAATCAAGATCAGCTCGGATGGCTCTATAGAGGTTGAAAAGACATCTTTGAGCTTTGGCGATATAGCTGCATCTAATCGGGCAACCTACATGGATTGTGGGCCTACTGAATTGCGAGAGATCTTCGAAAGGGCTGTAAGCACCGTTCACCCCGGGGCGAAACTAATCGACTATAGTATCTCCGATCCGCTGGACTTTGGGCAACCTTTTACCAAGATATATCGATGTTTCGCAGAAGGTTACTGTAAAAAGGCAGGGGACCTGCTGATATTTCAGTTACCTGATGTCTCCTATAGCTGCTTTGTTCCCACCAAGGAAAAACGCAGATACCCGATAGAACTCTCCTATGTCCACTCTCTCAAAAATGAGGTGGAGATATATCTCCCCGATGATTATGAGGTCTATTACCTGCCCAAAGCAGTGAAGATAAAAACTCCATACTTTGACTTTAGTTCCAGTTATTGGCATGAGGGAACCAAGGTCTTCTATCGGGGAGAAAGGATAAGGAAGGCTACCGTCATCCCTCTCAAAGATTACCCCCTTTACCGAAAATTCTGCCACCTGATGGAGAGAAGCAGTGGGGAGTGGGTAGTGCTCAAGAAGAAAAAAGGCCTGTAAAATCC
This sequence comes from Deltaproteobacteria bacterium, assembly GCA_003646745.1. GTDB lineage: Bacteria > Desulfobacterota > B13-G15 > B13-G15 > RBG-16-54-18 > B11-G15. The sequence continues at coordinate 884 of QMLM01000062.1, forward strand.
CCCAATCAATTCCACCTGGAAACCCACAGAGAGATCATTCGGGCAAGTTCCCTCTTTTGCTGCTCATTGAGGACGGCGGTAAATTCGACCATCAGGTCAAAGGTCTCATTGATTCTATACACCTCTTCATTAAAGACCTCTTGGAACAGATGGGTCATTTTCTCGACATCTGGTTTTTCCCGCACCCCCTCCTCTTTAATTCTCCGCAGCGCTTCTCGCCTCTTCACCCAACACTGATGGAAGTTCTTATGGATCTGCGCCTTGAGTTTTACAAACTCTGCATATTGTTCAGGGCTAAATTTAAGCTTGGCCGCAGTTCTCTCCAGCATCTTGATGAAGGTGGCCTCAACTCTAGTGCTAGCATCCATCTTGGGGCAACAGGAAGCGAAAACCATCCCCAAAAGAAGAAAAACGACAAAAGATTTCATATATGTGCTTCTCTTCATCTGCCTATTCCTCCTTGGATTGCTTTAATTTCATTATACCTGCACTCCATCCTAGCCAGCAAGGACCTTTAAATCCCCAAAAGGCGATACCTTGCTTGACACAAACGCTACAGGTGACATACACTGATAAAATGGGAGGAAGAATGAAACAGGTTATCTTGGGGACAGCGGGCCATATAGACCACGGTAAAACAGCCTTGGTGAAGGCCCTCACCGGGATAGACACCGACAGGCTAAAAGAGGAGAAGGAGCGGGGGATCACCATAGAGCTGGGGTTTGCTTACTTAGATCTGCCCCATGGGGGACGGATCGGAATTGTGGATGTGCCTGGGCATGAGAGATTTGTCAAACATATGGTAGCGGGAGCGGGAGGAATAGACCTCGTGGCCCTGATTGTTGCTGCCGACGAAGGAGTAATGCCCCAGACCAGGGAACACTTGGACATCTGCACCCTGTTGGGGGTAAAAAGGGGATTGGTGGTCCTGACAAAGATTGACTTGGTAGATCAAGAGCTAAAAGAGTTGGCCATAGAGGACATAAGGGAATTCACCAAGGGAACCTTCCTCGAAGGGGCCCCCATTATTCCTGTCTCGGCCCTCACCGGTGAAGGATTAGGGGAACTCATCGCAGCCTTGGAAAAATTGGTCGAACAGATTGAGGAGAGGCCATCCGACGGCATCCTCAGGCTCCCCATAGACAGAGTCTTTACCATTAAGGGGTTTGGCACAGTGGTCACCGGGACCCTCGTCTCGGGCAAGTTGACGACAGGGGAGGCCGTCGAGATTTTGCCCAAAGGACTTAAGGCAAAGGTCAGAGGACTTCAGGTCCACAATGAAAAGGTCAAGATGGCAGTAGCGGGACAAAGGACCGCCGTCAACCTACAAGGGGTCGAAAAGTCCTTGGTAGAAAGAGGGCAGGTGCTCCTTCAACCGGGCACCGTGGAACCGACGGACATTATTGATGTGGAGATCGTCTATCTACCCCACTCCCCTCGCCCTTTGAAAAACGGCGTAATGCTTCGCTTTCATACAGGGACCTCCCACCAGATGGCCAAGATACTTCTGTTGGGCACCAATGAACTGAAACCAGGGCAGAGCGGATACGCCCAGATAAGGCTGGAGGGCCCCTTGGTGGTTTTGCCCAACGACCGTTTCGTGCTGCGCGGCTCCTCCATCATCCAGACCATCGGCGGCGGTATAGTCCTAGACGCCCACCCTCAAAGGCACAAGAGGTTTAAGGGTGAAGTCATCACCCAGCTAGAACAACTTAAGAAGGGAGATCCGTCTTTTGTCCTCAGTTTCCATATCAAAAAGGGGGGCTACAGGGGCCTGGAGATAAGGAAGCTTGCTGGATACGCCAACATACCTCCTAGTACTTTATCCGCAACCTTGACGGAACTGTCCTCAAAACAAGGAGTGGTCAAATTCGACAGAGAGACCGAGCGTGTCATAGATGGGGGACTGTATAGCCGCCTTAGGGATGAGATGGTGATGACATTAAAGAGATATCACGCCGAAAATCCCCTCAAGGTTGGTATCCCCAAAGAGGAACTCAAGACAAAGCTCCCCTCCGAGGTGGACGCAAAACTCTTTAACTCCCTTTTATCAGACCTCACAGAGAGGAAGATTTTGGTCCAGGAAAAGGATAAAGTAAGGCTATCAGAACACCAAATCTCCCTGCAGGGGAGACAGCGGGAATTAGAAGGAAAAATTGAGGATATCATCCACCGAAGTGGCCTCACTCCTCCTTCAGTGAAGGAATTGGTTGGACAAATTGGTGCCAGCGAGGATGAGGTAAAAGAGATTCTCTCACTGCTTACCGCTCAGGGCAGGCTAGTCAAATTAAAAGATGGGATTTATTTCCATAGCGACCCTTTAGAGGAGCTTAAAGAAAAAGTAGTAGCCTTTCTCAAGGAACGGGGGAAGATATCCACACAAGAGTTTAAATCCCTCACCGGTGCCTCGAGGAAATACACCATTCCCTTAGCGGAGTACTTCGATGCCATCAAGGTCACCATCAGAGTAGGCGACGAAAGAGTCCTGCGGGGGAAAAATAGAAAAAGAGAGTAAGTTCTCAGGTGTGGTATGAAGCGTTTATCCTTACGTAATCGTAAGAAAGATCGGTGGTTAGCACAGAGGCTTGCGAAATCCCCTGATGCAGGTCAATGATTACCCTAAACTCCTCCCTTTTTAATACCTCCTTAATCTTATCTGTGCTGCTATCCTTAGCCCGAACCCCATTCTCCACTACGAGGTCACCATCAAAGTAAATGTCTACCTTTTGTGGGTCGAAGGGAACTTCTGCTGTTCCCATTGCCGCCATAATTCTGCCCCAGTTGGGATCTTGGCCAAAAAAGGCGGCCTTAACTAGGGGGGACTGGGCCACCCTAAAAGCCAACTTTTCAGCCTCCTTGCTGTTTCTGGCCCCCCGCACGGTGATCTCCACTACCTTTGTTCTGCCCTCCCCATCTCTGACAATAGCCCGAGCCAATTGATCCATTACCCTGAAAAGGGTCGCTTTAAAAGTGTGAAACCGCTCATCACCGGGATACAATGGAGTGCTGCTCCCTTTGCCATTGGCCATCAGGAGTATCATGTCGTTGGTGCTGGTATCTCCATCGACCGTTATCCTATTGAAGGTGCAACGGACCCCCTCTCGTAGCAGGGCGGATAATATCTCCGTCTCCAGCTGTGCATCGGTGAGGATAAAGGCCAACATGGTGGCAAGCTGGGGGCGAATCATCCCCGCTCCCTTGGCCATCCCGAGGATGGTGATCTCCCCTTCGCCGGTGGCCATCCTCTCCGCAATCAGTTTGGGGTGAGTATCAGTGGTCATAATCGCCTCGGCAGCATCTTGAAAACCATAAGGGGAGAGCTTGGTGGCCAAGGATGGAATCCCCCGCAATATCTTCTCCATGGGAAGGGGCTGGCCGATCACACCCGTGGAGGAAACCAAAACCTGCTGGTAAGGGATATGGAGGACATCGGCGGTCAACTTCGCCATGGCCTCCACGTCCATCAAGCCCTTCTTACCTGTGCAGGCGTTGGCGTTGCCACTGTTGACGATGAGGGCTCGGCAGACGCCCCCACGTACTGTCTTCCGGGTGTAGAGTATGGGTGCCGCCTTGACCCTATTTTTGGTAAACAGCCCTGCCACCCTCGCTGGAACCTCCGAATAAATGAGGGCCAAATCCTTGGCCCCCTCTGCTGTCTTTATCCCACAGGCGATACCCGCTGCCTGAAAACCTTTGGGTCCCAGCTTGCTACCTCCCACAACACTTTTTGTATTTTTTTCCGCTGCCACACGGGCATGGATCGTTTCGACCGATCTTTCTCCCTTCGCGGCGAAAGGGCATAGGCCTCGCCTCCTCGGCACCCATCTGTTGAGGAGGAGGCGGCGTTGGGGCCTCTAGCCCACCTCTGATCAAAAATAGCTTCGGACCCAGAGCATCGCGCAGTGTAGGTACCTCCTCTTCCTTGGCGAGCTGCACGGCAAACAGTTTGCGTACCGCATCTTCCCTTGCACTGGCCAACATATCGATAAACATCTCATAACCTTCCCTTTTGTACTCCAAAAGGGGATTCTTTTGGCCATAGCCCCGCAGACCAATGCCCTCCTTTAGGTGATCTATGTTCAACAAGTGGTCTTTCCAGTGGCTGTCCAGGGTCTGAAGAAGGATGAAACGCTCCAGATCCCGCATCACCTCCTCGCCAAAGGCCCTCTCTTTTTCGTCATAGAAGCTTTGGGCCTTTTCTATGAGGAAGTTCCGCAATTGCTCCTGGTTCATCTCCTCCAAGGTCTCTTCCTCTAGCTCTATCCTAAAGGAGAAACTATGGTAAAAGGCCTCCTTTAGTCCCTGCAGGTCCCATTCCTCGGGGTAACGCTTCTCATCGGTATATTCTTCGACGATTCCGTCTACCACATCTTCTATCATGTCAAAGACCATCTCCTTCAATCTATCCCCCTTCAAGATCTCTTTGCGCTGGGAGTAGACTACCTCTCGCTGTTGATTCATCACATCATCGTACTCCAGGAGGTGCTTTCTAATTTCAAAATTATGGGCCTCTACCCTCCTTTGGGCGTTTTCGATGGCCTTGGTGACCAAGGGGTGTTCGATGGGCTGATCGTCCTCTACCCCTAATCTGTCCATGATACTCGCTATCCTCTCAGAACCAAAGATCCTTAACAGGTCATCCTCGAGGGACAGATAGAAACGGGAAGAGCCAGGGTCACCCTGTCGGCCAGCCCTTCCCCTCAACTGATTATCGATACGACGGCTCTCATGCCGTTCTGTTCCGATGACATGCAGTCCCCCCAGCTTGACCACTTCCTCTTTTTCCTTGGAGGTGACAGCCAAGGCCTTTTGATAGACGGCCTCCAGCTCGCCATCATCTGCTTCGTTGCCCACCATCTTTAGGGCTATCATCTTGGGGTTCCCCCCTAGGAGGATATCGGTCCCGCGCCCAGCCATATTGGTGGAGATGGTCACGGCCTTAAAACGACCTGCCTGAGCGATGATCTCTGCCTCCTTTTCATGATGTTTGGCGTTGAGCACATGATGGGGAATCCCCCTCTTCTTCAACAACCTACTCAATCGCTCTGATTTATCGATGGAGACGGTCCCCACCAAGACAGGTCGTCCCTTCTGATAGAGCTCCTCTATTTCCCTCACCACAGAATTAAATTTCTCCTTCTCCGTTTTATAGATTACGTCCGGATAGTTCGTCCGAATTAAAGGGCGATTAGTGGGGACTACGACTACATCCAGGTTGTAGATCTTTTTGAATTCCGCTGCTTCGGTGTCGGCGGTCCCTGTCATCCCAGCAAGCTTCTCATACATCCGGAAGTAGTTTTGAAAGGTGATGGTGGCTAAGGTCTGGTTTTCACTTTCAATTCTGACCCCCTCTTTGGCCTCCACGGCTTGGTGAAGTCCATCGCTCCAGCGCCGGCCAGGCATAAGCCTGCCGGTGAACTCATCGACAATGATCACCTTGCCATCCTTGACCACGTAATCCACATCCCTCTTGAAGAGACTGTGGGCTCGTAACGCCTGGTTTACGTGATGGAGGGTATCGATATGTCTGGGGTCGTAGAGGTTTTCTATATTTAGGAGCCTTTCCACACGGGCAACCCCTTCTTCGGTGAGAACTACCGTATTGCTCTTTTCATCTACCGTATAATCCCGCTCTTTGCGCAGTTGGGGGATGATCCGGTTGATCTTATAGTACTTATCTGTGGATTCCTCTGCGGGCCCGGATATGATCAGGGGAGTCCTCGCCTCATCTATGAGGATGCTGTCCACCTCATCCACAATAGCATAGTACAGCTCCCGCTGGACATAATCGTCTAGGCTGAACTTCATGTTGTCCCTCAGATAGTCAAATCCGAACTCATTGTTTGTACCATAGGTGATATCGGCTCTGTAGGCCTCTCTCCTGGCATAATCGTCCATGTCATGTAGTATCACACCTACCGATAGCCCCAAAAAACGGTAGATAACCCCCATCCACTCACTATCCCTCTTGGCCAGATAGTCGTTTACGGTAACAATGTGAACGCCTTTGCCCAATAGGGCATTGAGATATGCCGGAAGGGTAGCCACCAATGTCTTTCCTTCCCCTGTAGCCATCTCGGCAATCTTTCCTTCGTGCAGGACTACTCCCCCAATGAGCTGGACATCAAAATGGCGCTCTCCCAAAGTGCGCCTCGCTACCTCTCTAACTACTGCAAAGGCCTCGGGCAAGAGGTCCTCTAAGGGCTCCCCTTTCTCCAACCTCTCTTTAAATTCACCCGTCTTGGCAGCTAGGCGATGGTCGCTCAGGGGATATATTTGAGGCTCCAGGGAATTTATCCTCTCCACAAGGGGTTGGATCCTTTTGAGCTCCCTCTCGTTTTTGCTTCCGACCACCTTCTTTACAATATTGCCTAACATCGCCTTCCTCCACAAACAGACTCCCAAGGGGGAAAATCCCCTTGGAGAATTTTCTGGGATATTTTACCTCCAAACAAAAAAAAAGGAAAGGATCTTAATTCAGGATGTAGCGCTGGGGATTTACGGGAACACCGTTTAATCTTACCTCATAGTGCAGATGGGGACCTGTGGACCTTCCTGTATTGCCAATAGCTGCAATCCGCTCACCCCTCTTGACCTTTCTGCCCACCTTTACATATACCTTGGAGAGGTGGCCATAGCGGGTAACGATGCCGTAGCCATGTTTGATCTCTAACATTAATCCTAGACCAAACTCTTTGTAAACACGGGAGACTACCCCATCGGCAGGGGCAATAATAGGGGTCCCTATCCTGTTGGCAATATCGATCCCTTCATGAAACTGCCTTAGTCCGGTAAAAGGGTCAATGCGATAGCCGAAACGCGACGTTAACCACCCTCGAGCCGGCCAGATGGAGGGTGTGCAAGCCAATTGCCTTTTCTTTCCCTCTAAAAAGGAATAAAGTTCCCTGAAGCTCCTCTCACAAAACTTTGCCTCGGTGCATAAGCGGTCTAATTCCGCCCCCATCCTCTTCAGATCTGCTTCCTTTTGCCATGGTTCTCGGTAGGGGTGAGCAAGACCCCCCACCCCTAGGAAGGAGCCGGTTTCCTCGGCGTTTTCGAGGTTGGCAATAATGCGTAACTTTACATCGAACTCCTTCAGCTTCTGAATTTGTCGACGAAATTCCACCAGCTTTTTATTCAAAGAGGCCATCTGGACCTTTTGCTCCGCCCTCTCTTTCTCCATCTTGGCCAATTTTAGACTCTTGGAGATATAGCTAAATGTAATAAATGGGAAGGAAAAGATGATGACAAGAAAGACAATTAAGAGGGTTTTTGCAATAAAACCGGGGAGTTTGATCTTATGAGGTCTGAATGCTCCATTACGGAAGATCCATATTGTATAAACCCCCTCCCTCTTCATCTTTAATCCCTCCGAAGTGTTTAAAAGACCACTCGTTCCCCTTTCGACAAAGGTGGCTTATACTAAAAAATTAAAAACTTGTCAAGGCCTTTTGATGATCCCTCATTTTCAAAAATTACCGTTTTTACTTTCGCAAATTTTATGCCTTCTTTTTCTAAATCCCAAATATTCATCCTTGCCAGACACTGG
>QMLM01000063.1 GCA_003646745.1 Deltaproteobacteria bacterium
CTCTTTTATCTCTTTCAGGCCCAAGAGAGGTATCGGTTGCAAGAGTTGGATCCGATAGTTACCAGCCTCCTTTCGGACATCAAGAAGGGGCTAAACTCCCTCAGAGAGGTTCTAAGAAGGGGTGGAGAGAAGGAGGAGGTTGCCTCTTTGATTCGCCGCACCCAGGAATTGGAGGCAGATCTGGAACTTATCCTCTCCATGGGAGATCCAACTTATGTATACTGGTGTGAGACCAGGGGTAGGGGGGTATTTTTGCATGCTTCTCCCATCGACGTCTGGCCGGAGTTGAGCAAGAGGTTGTACCCGCGGGTCGAGGCAATGGTTTTCACTTCCGCCACACTTTCCACACAAGGAGGGTTTGATTATTTCCGTGAGAGGCTCGGCCTGTGGGACGCCGAAGAGCTCATCCTTCCCTCGCCCTTTGACCTCAACAGACAGGTAGTGATATACCTTCCTAAGGGGCTCCCGGAGCCCTCCTCTGCTGCCTTTGTCCAGGCGGCCGCCAAGGAGATTGAGGCCATTTTGGAGATTACCAAGGGCAGGGCATTTGTGCTTTTCACAAGCTACAGGAATATGCAAGAGGTCTACAGCATCCTCAAAGGGAGGTTGCCCTACCGTCTTTTGATCCAAGGACAAGGCCCCAAACATCTCCTTCTGGAGGAGTTTAAGACGGATTTACACTCTGTCCTTTTCGCCACCAGTAGTTTTTGGGAAGGTGTGGATGTGCCAGGGGAGACCCTTAGCTGTGTCATCATCGACAAACTCCCCTTTGATCCACCTACAGATCCAGTGGTCCAGGCACGGATTGAGAAAATAGCTGCGCAGGGAGAAAATCCCTTCTTCCAGTATCAGGTCCCCTCAGCCATTATCACCTTGAAGCAGGGCCTAGGCAGGCTCGTCAGGTGTAGGGAGGATCGGGGAGTTCTCTCCATCTTGGACAGCAGGCTGTTGACAAGGGGGTATGGAAAAATCTTTTTACAGAGCCTTCCCCCCGCCCCCTTGATTCAAAGTCGAGAGGAGATCGAAGAGGTATTTAAATAACCCAGCTTTCTTAGATGACCCAGAAAATGGTGTTACCTGATTGGAGGTAGCCGCCACCGCTTTGAAAGGGTTGAGATATGGCATTTAAATTTTCTACATTTTTTAAGGGAAGAAAGAGCCCAGGGGAGCAAGTGGGCAAAAGACCAGCGAGATTCCCCTTTTATCGGCTGCTCTTTAAAAAGCAATATTACGTGCAATCATTGATCTTCCAATACTTAGAGGAACTAAAACGTGTGCAGGAGAGCTTTGTTCAGGCCATTGAGACCTACTTCTCAAAGGGATTATGTACAGATTTTGAATTTTTGATTGAGCAGACCCATAAGGCAGAATCCAAATGTGATGATATAAGAAATACCATCGAGCTGGAGATGTACGGCAAGGCCTTGATACCAGAGTCCCGAGGCGACATCTTGGGGTTACTTGAGACCATGGACTCGATACCCAATCAATTTGAACTCATCCTTTATTTCATCCAGACCCAGAAGCTTCGCGTACCGGATTTTATGACCTCGGATCTGAAGGAACTGCTGCAGATCTCCGTTGATTCTTGGGATCTGTTGCGGCAGAGCGTAGAATCTTTGTTTATAAATCCCGAGGTTATCCAGACTCTCAACCAAAAGATCGATAGAAAAGAAAGCCAAGGTGACTTCATAGAGAGGAGATTGATAACAAACATCTTCGACTCCGATATAGATACGGCATACAAGATCTTGCTGAGGGACCTGGTGGTTCAAATTGGGAATATCAGCGATCACACAGAGCGGGTTTCTCGAAGAGTAATGATCATTAATGTCAAAAGGAGGGTCTGATTGCTTTTTCTGTTGAGCGGGATATTCATGGGGTGGTCTCTGGGGGCGAATGATGCAGCCAATGTCTTCGGTTCTGCGGTAGCCTCTCGTATGCTTAAGTTCTGGACAGCAGCGACCCTATGCTCCATTTTCGTTATCCTAGGAGCAATCCTGGAGGGCCATGCGGGAATTGAAACCCTAGGAGGTTTAACCCACCTGACTTTGAAATCAGCAGTTATCTCTTCTACTGCAGCAGCCATAACGGTGACCTTGATGACGCTCTTCGATTTGCCGGTATCTACATCACAAGCTGTAGTGGGAGCTATCATCGGGATCGGAATCTTGGAGGGACATCTCAATCTTGGTGTTCTGGCAAAGGTGGTAACATGTTGGTTTGGCACCCCAACGGGGGCCTTGGTGGCGGCAGTAGTCATTTTTTATACCTTGAAACAGGTTTTGAACAGGTTAAATCTGAACATGTTCGAAAAAGACATAGTCCTTCGCCTTTGCCTAATTGCATCTGGAGCCTATGGCGCTTATACCCTTGGAGCGAACAACGTCGCCAACGTAACCGCCGTTTTTATCGGGGCAGGTGCTTTGGGTGTCTTTGAGGGGACGTTGATAGGAGGGTTGAGTATTGCCTCTGGCGTACTTACCTTTAGCCGCGGCGTGATGGAGACCATCGGCAGCAGGTTGGTGAGACTCGATGCCTTCTCAGCCCTTGTCGCAATATTAGCAGAGTCAGTAACCCTGCACTTTTATAGCCTCGTCGGTGTTCCTGTTTCAGCTTCGCAGGCTATTATAGGAGCAGTTTTGGGAATTGGGGTAGTGAAGGGTGCTGAGACGATAAGGATGCGAGCCCTCTATAACATCCTCTCAGGCTGGTTTATGACCCCAATTTTGGCATGTTTTCTGGCCTTTTTTATCCAGTTTTTATCACATCTGCGCTACATCCCATCGTGAAATTCCGGGCTAAAGGATAGGGTAATAGACTCGTTAAGATTTGAGTCAGTACTTCTCTATATAGGCATAGGCGCTGTGGTTGTGAATGCTCTCGAAGTTCTCTGACTCCACTGAGAACCAGGTGATGTTATGGTCGGCGGAGAGCTTTTTTGCCACCTCTCTTACCACGTCCTCCACGAACATGGGATTTTCATAAGCCCTCTCTGTTACGTACTTCTCGTCAGGCCGTTTGAGGATAGAGTATACGTCACAGCTGGCCGAGTTCTCTACCAACTGGATAATATCCTCGATCCAGATGAACTTTTTAAAGCGGACATTTACGGTAACAGTACCCCTCTGGTTGTGGGCCCCCTGGTCGCTTATCTCCTTGGAACAGGGGCAGACAGTGGTGATCGGGACATCTATTCCCACATAGAAGTCGTCCCCTTCCCCTTCGTTGCTGCTGCCGCAGAAACGACATATATACTCCATGAGCCCTTTGGCCTTGGTTACCGGTGCCTCTTTCTCGATGAAGTAAGGGAACTCGATCTCCAGGTGGGCGGATTTGGCTCTCAGTTTTTTCTTCATCTCCTGGAGGATCTTGGAGAAGTTCTTGATGGCGATGTCCCCTTTGTATTTGTTTAGGATCTCGATGAAACGGCTCATATGGGTTCCCTTAAAGTGATGGGGGAGATTTACATACATGTTGACGTTTGCCACCGTATGCTGCACGCCCTTGGCCTTATCAAGCACGGTGATGGGATAGCGGATATTCTTTACACCCACCTTTTTTATCTCGATATGGCGGTTATCACGCTGGTTTTGTACGTCGATCATCTCTCTTCTCCCATGTATGAGGCCCCCGCTCCCTCCGACTCCCAAGCAGTGACCTTATAAGGCTTTATATGGTAAGGCCGCAATTTCTCCACCAAGGCCTCGTATATATAGCGAGCAATGTTCTCCGATGATGGTTCCCTTTTCTCGAAATAAGGAAGGTCATTGAGGTATTTATGATCCAGCGTCTGAAGTACCCCCTCAGCCTCTTTTTTTAGTATACCGAAGTCCAGAACCATCCCCCCTGGTCCCAGGGCCTCGGCCCTTATAAAGACCTCCACCAGCCAGTTGTGGCCGTGAAGGGATTCACATTCGCCTCCATAGTTCCTAAGGTTGTGGGCTGCAGCAAATTGCGACTTTATCACCAATTCATACATTTGTGATTACTTTAACAAAGGATGAAAGGCTTGTCAAACCTTCTGGATCTGGTTTTGGTCCGGATTTAAAGGAGTTTTTTGGCGTTTAACTCTAAGATATTCCTTAGCTGTTCATCGCTGAGGCCGGATTCTCTCATCTCTCTCACGTATCTTCCTGGAGGGATGAGGGGATAGTCAGAGCCGAACAGGACCCTTTTAGGACCTACTATGGAGGTGGCGATTTTGTAAACCCTTTTGTCGTATATAAAGGGGACGGCTGCCGTATCGTAGTATACCTCTTGACAGATGGCGGCGACCTCCGGCATGAGCTCATAGAAGAAAAACCCTCCTCCCATGTGGGCCAAGATAACTTTCACACCCTGTAAGATTTGCAATAGTGCCTGCATCTGGCGCAGCCCTACCTTCCCCTTCCCAGGATAAAGGTGTCCCAATGGCTCATTATAGTGAATGAGCGCAGGTAGTTTCTTTTCCTTTATAGCCTCGAAGATGGGCCGGATGCTATTCAAATCCCATAGCTGCTCACCATAAGTTCCAGGGGCCAATTCCCCCACTCCTCTTGCCCCAGCAACGGCGCATCTCGCCAATTCCGCAGCTGCTTCCTTCTCCTTCCTGGGTAGGCTGACGAAGGGAATGATCCTCTCGGGATATCGTTGGTGGCACATCAGCAAATAGTCGTTCTCCCTGCGACATAGTTCCGCCTTTTGCCAGGGGAACCCACAGACCACCGACGTCTCCACCCCCTCTCTCTCCATAGCCCCCAGGAGCTCCTCGACGCCGATCATCTGCGCCTTTTTGTCAGAGTAGATAAGGGAGAAGGTGGGATCTTCCTTTGTTAATTGATCCCTGTGTTCTCTGGTGTATGGAGAGAAGATATGGGTGTGAATGTCAATCATCGTCCTATCTCCCCCGTTACTGTCTTAATGGATTGATAGATCGCCTCCAAGAGTTCCTCCAGTTCCGTCTCGCTGATGCCCAATGGGGGCATGATGACGATCACATCCCCCAGAGGGCGGATGATGACTCCTCTTTTTCTCGCCTCCAAGATCACCCTGATGCCAATTTTGTCCTGGGGCAAGAAGGGTTCTTTAGTCTTCTTATCGGCCACAAGTTCTACGCCCACCATGAACCCCTTCTGCCTTACCTCCCCCACAATGGGTAGATCTTTGAATTCCTCCAGCCTCCAGGTGAGCAGATCAATCTTGGGGATGAGTTTCTCAAGGGTTTTTTTCTTTTCGAAGACCTCCAGGCTGGCCAGAGCTGCAGCGCAGGCCAGGGGGTTACCTGTATAGGTATGTCCATGGAAGAAGGTTTTGAATTCGTGGTATTCACCGAGAAAGACACCATATATCTGGTCGGTAACAAGGGTGGCGGCCAGAGGGAGGTAACCTCCGGTGATCCCCTTGGCCAAGACCATGATATCTGGCCGCACCCCCTCATGCTCACAGGCGAACATCCTTCCCGTTCTGCCGAAGCCCACAGCCACCTCATCGGCGATCATCAGAACCCCATAGCGGGTGCAGATATCCCTCACCCTCTGGAGGAAGCCAGGGGGTTGGGTGATCATCCCCGCAGCTGCCTGTACCAGGGGCTCGATGATGAGGGCGGCGACCTCTTGATGGTGCTCCTCCAAGATCTTCTCCAGCTCTCGCAGGCATTCTAACTCACAATCCGGCCAGGTTTGACCTTTGGGGCAACGATAGCAATAAGGGGCCTCGGCGTGAAAGACCGAAAAGAGCAAGGGGCGGTAGGACTGATGAAATACTTCTATCCCCCCCACGCTCACCGCCCCCAAGGTATCACCGTGATAGGCGTTCTTGAAGGAGACAAATGTGGTTTTCCTTTTATATCCTTTGTGTTGCCAATATTGAAAGGCCATCTTTAGGGCGACCTCGTTGGCAGTGGAACCGTCGTCGGAATAAAAGACCCTCTCTAGACCTTGGGGGGTGATCTCCACCAATCTCTTGGCCAGCTCTATGGCCGGGGGGTTAGAAAGTCCTAGGAGGGTGGAGTGGGAGATCTTGTTTACCTGCTCGATGATGGCACGATCTATCTCCTTTTGACGATGTCCATGGATGGTAACCCAGAGTGAGGAAACCCCATCCAGATATCTCCTGCCGTAGATATCGATAAGATAAGATCCCTCACCCCGTTCGATGATGACCGGTTCCATCTCCTGGTAGTCCTTCATTTGGGTAAAGGGGTGCCAAACGTAGCGTTTGTCGTCCTCTTCCAATCTCCTCTGCCAGGACATCATCTCCTCCTAGATCAATTTGAGCTCTTTCCCCACTTCCCGGAAACCCTCTAGGGCGAGGTCGAGGTCCTCCTTGGTGTGGGTGGCCATAAGTGAGGTCCTCAATCTGGCGCTCTGTGGCGGTACCGTTGGCGGCCTTATCCCCTGTGCGAAGACCCCCTTTTCCATAAGCCGGCGATCTGCCTCCATGGTAAGGGCGTTGTCCCCGATGAGGATGGGAACGATGGGAGTTTCGCTTCCCAAGGTGTCAAACCCCATTTCCCGCAGCTTCTCCCTGAAATAGTGTGTATTTCCCCAGAGTTTTTTCCTCCGCTGCGGTTCAGTCTCCACGATTTTCAGTGCCGTAATTCCAATGGACGCCACAGCAGGCGGCAGGGCCGTGGTGTACATGAAGGTCCGACAGCGGTTGATGAGGTATTCTATTAGGACCTTCCTGCCAGCCACATAAGCCCCGAACACCCCCAGGGCCTTTCCCAAGGTCCCCATCTGGATCTCGATCTGACCCATCAGGCCAAAGTGTTCGGCTGTGCCACGTCCTGCCTCACCCAAGACCCCCGTGGCGTGAGCATCGTCCACCATGACCAGGGCCCCATAGCGATCGGCCAATTCCCTGATCTGGGGCAGGGGGGCAATGTCTCCCTCCATGCTAAAGACCCCATCGGTGACGATGAGCCTTCGACGTTGCTGAGTAGATGTCTTCAAAAGGTCCTCCAGATGGTTCATATCCCGATGGCGGTACACCCGTACCTCGGCCCTGGAGAGACGGCATCCGTCGACAATGCTGGCATGGTTGAATTCATCGCTCAGGATCAGATCGCCTTCTTCCACTAAGGTAGTAAGAACGCCCACATTGGCCATATAGCCGTTGCTGAAAAGTAGGGCCGCCTCACACTCCTTGAAACGAGCGATCCTCTCCTCTAGCTCCTTATGGGGCTCCATGGTACCAGATATGGATCTCGATGCCCCTGCGCCGCACCCGTAATGCGCTAGGGCCCGTATGGCCGCCTCCTTTAAGGCGGGATGGTCGGTGAGGCCTAGATAATTGTTAGAAGACAGAAGCACCACCTCCTTGCCCTCCACCTGTACCCTGGCCGATTGAGCCCCTCGCACGAGCCTCAGCCGGCGATAGAGAGCCTGTGAGCTGATATCCTCTAATGCCTTTGAGAGGAAGGCTAGGTCATCCATCAACTACCTCCAACTTCAGGTCTTGGATCATCTGCAGGTCTGCCCTGTAATGCCTTCCTTTGGTGGTGAGGTAATTGCCGATCATAATTCCATTAGCCCCCGCCCAGAAGATCATGGGATGGAGGTCCCGGAGACCGAATTCCCTGCCCCCGCAGATCCTTATGTCTTTGTCGGGGAGGATGAACCTGAAAAGTGCAACAGATTTTAAGATCTCCAAGGGCGGCAACGGAGTGGTCTCCCCTAATGGAGTTCCAGGAATGGGGTGAAGGAAGTTGAGGGCCACGGAATCTACATCAAGCTCCTTTAGGGTGAAGGCAAGCTCTAATCTCTGCAATGGTGACTCCCCGAGCCCCAGGATCCCCCCACTACAGACCTGCAGTGCAGCCTCCTTAGCCCATCTCAAGGTATCCAAATCTTCCTCAAATCTATGAGTGGTGCAGATCTTGGTGAAAAAGGTGGGGGCCGTCTCTAGGTTGTGGTGATAGCAGCTAAGTCCGGCCTCTTTTAAACGGAACGCCTCTTTTTTGGTGATGATCCCCAAGGAAACACAGAGGGTAAGATCTGACTGCTGTCTTATTAACCGGATGGCATCAATGACCTTCGCCATCTCTTCCTCCCTAGGAGATTTGCCGCTGGTAACGATAGAAAAACGCCTCGCCCCCATCGCCCTCGCCTCCCGGGCCCTTTGCAGGATCTGCTCCGGATCCATCATGGGGTAGACATCGATCCGGGTCTTATGATGGACGGATTGGGCGCAAAAGGCGCAGTCCTCCGAGCAGCGTCCTGACTTGGCATTGACTATGGCGCAGAGCTTCACCCCATCTCCCCGGAAGTGGCTCCGGATGCGACAAGCCCCATAAAAGAGCAGAGGTAGAAATCTGTCCCCTATCCCCAAAAGCTCCTCAGCCTTAGAGGGAGACACCCCCCCTTTTATAGCCTCCTGAACACAACTCTCAATTAATTTCTGCATAAGA
>QMLM01000064.1 GCA_003646745.1 Deltaproteobacteria bacterium
CCATTAGCCTTTTATAGTAGGTAATGGCCTCACTGTATTGCCCCTGTTGGAAGTAGATCTCTCCCAGTTGGAATAGGGCTTGGGGATAGTAGGGGCTATCTTCCCTGCTAGAGACCCCCTTCAGAACCTTTACCGCCTGTGTCGGTCTGCCCATTTGTAGAAGCAATTCCGCCCATCTCAGTCTGGCTTCATCGGCCAGAGAAAGGGTAGGGTATTCACCAACAATCTTCTTGTATGTATCAGCGGCCCGATTCCAATCTGCATGCCGTCGATAAAAATCACCCACCAGCAGGAGGACATTGGCCCCCAGCGGATGACCAGGGTGCCTTCTGAGGAAGGCCTCCGACCATTCTTTAAAATTATCATACTTCCCCCCTCGATAAAAGGACAAAATGACCCCCCATTCGGCCTCCGGGACCTGCGGGGAATTGGGGTAATTCTTTACCACTTTGAGATAGGAGACCACTGCCTTGAGGGGCTCCTGAAGGTTATAGTAGCTATCACCTATCTTCATCAGGGCCTTGGGAGCGAGGGGATGACGAGGCTTTTCTTTCGCCAATCGAGAAAAGACCTTTATGGCCTTGGAAAACTCCTTTTGCCTGAAATAAGACCAGCCCAGCCAGAAAAGGGCATCATAAGAGAGGGAGTGATGGGGAAATCGACTCAAAAGGTAAAGGAAACGATTAGTAGCCGAAGGAAACTCCCCCTTCTTATAGTGAGCCAAACCCTGATAGAACACTGCCCTCCCCCCCAGCAGAGAAGGAACCCCTTCTTGAACCGATAACTTTTTAAACACTTGAATGGCTTCTGCGTATTTCTTCTGGTTAAAGAGGGCCTCTCCCATCAAGAGCATTGCTCGCTGGGCTACAGGACCGGTAGGGGTCATCTTCAAGAGGCCGCGAAAGGTCCTCAAGGCTTCCTCCCATCTGCCCTTATCGAAATTATACCAACCCAATGCCAACAGCGCCTGGGGAAACAAACGGGGGTCCCCTTGAGTCATCAATAGGTAACTGCGCCCCTTGCGGTATTCACCTAACAATAGATAGGCCTCTCCCAACCAGTAACAAACCTCCTTTTGTTGGGTGTGAGCAGGGTACTCCTCCAAAAATCTCTCCCACATTTGGATGGCCTTTCTGTACCTCTGGCGCCTATAAAATGATTCACCTAGTCTGATATAGACCACATCTTTGATCTCACTATCAGGATATTTCTGTAAGAGGTCCTGATACGCCTCTGCTGCCTTTTCGTACTCACCATGCCGGAAGTAATAAAGGGCAATCTCACCAAGGGCATTGTCGCCCCAGGGGGAATGGGAGCGCCGGTGGATTAGGCCTTGGTACTCCACCAGGGCCCTATCTACCTCCTTTAATCCCAACCAGGACCTCACCTTCCCCCAAATGACCGGATCCTCCCATTCACCCCCTTTAAAACGCCGAAGGTAGGTGTCAAAGGATTGAAGGGCCTCCTGATAACGCTTGAGATATACCAGGCTCCAACCCTTCATGTATACTCCACCTTCCAGCAGCAGGTGAGAGGGATATCTCCTGATAAAATTGTCGACAGCAGACAGCGCCTCCTCATATTTTTGCAGGATAAAGAGACAAACCCCCCTCAGGTAGAGGGCCTCTCCCATCAAGGGGCAAGGGGAGCTGGAGTTGATGATTTGATCGAAGAGGGGTATAGATTCCTTACATCGACCCATCTTCATAAGGGCATAACCATCCCAGAAGACCCCCATGAAGACCACGCGACTTGCAGGGTATCTCTGCCTCAGACGTTGCAAAAAGGTATGGCCTCCCACCGAATCACCCAACCTAAGGGAGATCCATCCCGCCGAATAGAGGGCATAATCGATAAATTCACTGCTGGGAAACTCATTGATTACCCTTTTATAAAGGGAGAGGGCCTCCTTTTCTCTTCCCTGATGCCACCTTATCTCTCCCATCCAATATAGGGCCGAAGGTACGTAGGGGCTTTGAGGATACCTCTCCAGGAGTCCTACAAAGACTGCCCAAGCCCTATCATATTCCTTTTTATGATAGTGATACTTGGCCCTCTTATATAAGGCCTCTGCTCCCTTAAATAACCTGGCAAAAGAGGTGGTTACTTTCGTTGAATAGGTACAACCAGGGGATTTGGTGGCCGGGGAGGTCTTCTCTATCTCCTTAATCACCTCTTCGCTCAGCCCCCTGGTGTCGATGAGGGGCTCCTCCTTGGCCTCCAGGGAGATGACGGTGGGCAGAGGCGGAACACGGATATCCACGAGCTTCATCCGCTCCTGCCCAATAATCACCGCTGGAGGAAGTTAGATATTGAGCTCCTCCTCACCTTGGCCAAAGATTGGGGAGATGACAAAGAGGAGAAAAAAAGAGCCAACCGAAAATATCTTTATTAGTTTCGATTTCATCTGGGTAACTGCTCAATTTTTAACAGAATATCAAACCCCATCTTCAGTGTCAACCGAGTTCACCGCAAAAACCTCTGTTCTCTCTTGGGTACGTACCACCGAATGAAGTTATAGGTGATCCCGGCTGCAGCGGGTTTTATCCCTCGGAAGCGGGCATGGATCACGGGCAGGGCGTAAGGGACATAGAGAAAGGTGTAGGGCTGTTCCTCTGCCAAGATCTCTTGAAAGCGGAAATAATACTTCCTCCTCTGCTCCCTGGCAAAAACCCTCCTTGCCTTTACCAACAGGTCATCCACCTCCTTGTTCTTATAGGAGATAAAGTTCAACTCCTTATATCCCGTTTTGCTTGAATGCCAGATATCGTATTGATCGGGATCCACACCTGTAGACCACCCCAGGATGACGGCTTCAAACCTCTTCTTGTCTATATACTCATTAATAAAGGATGCCCACTCCATAACCCGCAACTTCACCCTTATTCCTACCTGCCTTAGGCGCCATTGAATGATCTCCGCGGCCTTGAGACGACTCTGGTTGCCCCAGTTGAGCATTATAGTGAACTCAAAAGGAACCCCCCCCTTGTCGAGGACGCCATCGCCATCAGTATCCCGCCAACCCGCCTCCCGCAATAATTGCTTTGCCCGCTGCGGGTCATAGGGGTATCTCTTTACATGAGGATTATAGTACCAAGTCCCTGGCTTATAGGGACCGGTTGCAACCACCCCCAAACCCAAAAGCACTACCTTGACGATCTCTTCCTTGTCGATGGCATAGGAGATGGCCTGGCGTACCCTTTTGTCCTGAAACTTGGGGGACAATAGATTATATCCCAGGTAGGTATAGGAAAAGGGGAGATATTTGTACTTATGAAATTCTCTCTCGAAGGCTGGATAATTGGTCTGTCTTCGGTATTGGAGGGGGGTAAGCCCCATCCAGTCTATCCCCCCCGCCTTTAGCTCTAAAAACATGGTGGCAGGATCAGGAATGATCCTGTAGATGTAACCATCGATATATGGCCTCCCTTCAAAGTATTCGTGATTGGACTCCAGAACAATTTTTTCTCCTGTAACCCATTGCTTGAAACGGTATGGCCCCGTCCCAATGGGGTGCCGGGTGAGCCTGCTGGTGGTGATATCTTGCCCCTCTAGCAGGTGCTTAGGCAGAACCACCAGAGACCCCCAACTCGCCAGTCCCGGAGCAAAGGGCTCCCGGTAGATGACGCGGAAAGTATATTTATCGAGGACTTCGGCACGCTTTACCTCTAGATAGTCGCCCGAATAGGCAGTGGGGGTCTTGGGGCTGGTGATAGTGCGAAATCCGAATAGCACGTCTTCAGCCGTAAACTCTACTCCATCGTGCCACCTCACTCCTCGCCGTAGGTGAAAGGTAATGGTCTTGCCATCGGGGGATATCTCCCAATCTTCGGCCAAGTCTCCCACAAGGTTTAGGTCCTTGTCGTATTTCACCAGCCCGTTGTAGATCAGGTCACAGATGGTGTGAGAGGCGCTATCCGAGGCCAGCATGGGGATTAGATTGCTGGCATCCCCTATGGAGCCGACGATAATGGTGTCGCCATAACATGGCCTTTCTTCCTCCTGTGCCCAGGCTATTGGGGCATGAAATAGAAAAAGGATCACTACAACAAGGGCTATACATTGACTTTTACCGCCTTTGGTGTTATACGGTAACGATTTATGGAGGAAAAATAAGGGGATGCGTCGTTTACCTCCGTTGGAGGGGCTTACTCTCATCTTCTTGGGGATCATCCTTTTGTTGATCATCTTCTTCTATTCCCAACTACCCCAAGGATTGGGGCTGCTGGCAAGGTTCATCTCCCTCGGTCTTGTAGCATTGGCCCTCTCAAAGGTTAGAAAAAAGTGGACAAGGGTAAGGGCCATCGGAATCTTATGTAACTTCTCCCCCATCTTCTTTGTCATCGTTGTCTTCGAAGGACTGGGAGATCTTATCCCCTATCTTCGCCATGATGTCGATGCCCTCCTCATTAAGCTCGACCTAGCCATCTTCGGGGTACATCCCACCATTTGGCTGGAGAGGATACTTTACCCCCCCTTAACTGACTTGCTTTCTTTGGCATATGCCTCATATTACTTCATCCCGGTGCTTCTAATTACCATCCTGTACTTTTGGGGAAAAGAGGAAGAGTTTTCGCTGACCATCTTCACCCTTCTGTTGGGATATTACATCTCTTTTTTCGGATATATCGTCATGCCTGCCATAGGCCCCAGGTTCACCTTAGCCTGCCTCCAAACGGCGCCGCTTCAAGGAGGGGCCATAACAAAATTCGTCATCCGTATCCTCGATCTTCTAGAACATAACAAAAGAGATTGTTTCCCTAGCGGACACACCCAGATGGTTCTGATCTCTCTCTGGTTCGCCTTTAGATACAGACGACCTCTTTTCTGGATCTATCTTCCCATAGTTATCGCCCTCGTCTTTTCCACCGTCTATTTAAGGTATCACTATGTGGTAGATATAGCGGCCGGATTCGCCTTTGCCGGGGGGAGTTTGTTGGCCGGCCCAAAGCTGTTGAGGTGGTGGGTCAGAGGGGAGATTGATAGATCCGGTAGGTCTTGTAGCTCCTCCCCCCCAATGCCTCTATCCCCTTCTGCATGAGGTAATTGTCCTCTAAAATCCAGGACAACTCCCCCCTTTTATACCCCTTCGCCTGCCCCCGGCGAAAGATCTCCAGATAGAGGAGGGTCTCAATCCCCCGCTTTTGATACTCTGGCTTGACTCCCAAGATCATCACCCTGATCTCGTCAATCTTGCGGGAATAGATGAGGAATTTCACCAGACCCAGTAAACCCAACCTCCCGTTGAGCCTGCGCAGAACTTGGTTGTAGTTGGGCAGCGCCAAGGCAAACCCCACTGTCTCTTCCCCTATTTCGGCGAAGAGGGCTAGCTCCGGAACCACCAGAGGCTTTAACTTCTTGACCATCAGGTCCATCTCTTCATCGGTCAGGGGAACAAACCCCCAGTTGTCCCTCCAGGCCCCGTTGTAAACCTCCTTTACCCTGACCACCTCCTCATCAACCCTCTTTAGATCAATCGGGCGAACCTTTAGCCCGGGAGACCTCTTTCTGACCCGATCGCTGATCCGCAGAAGGCGTTCGGGGATACTGCCATCATCAACGATGAGGTTAGCGTACAGATCTTTGGCCTTCTGCAGGCCGCAGCCCTCCAATAACACTCGATAATAGGGGGGATTGTAGGGCATCATAAAAAAGGGCAGGGAATCAAACCCCTCTATAAGGAGGCCACATTCGTGATTGGTGGAGGGGTTCATTGGCCCCATCATCATCTCCATCCCCCTTCCCTTTAAGTAAACCTTTACTTGATCGAGCAGGGCATCGGCGACCTCTAGGTCATTTACGGACTCGAAAAACCCGAAGAACCCTGCCCTTTGTTGGTGAAAACCTATATAGTTTTCGTCAACGATGGCGGCGATGCGTCCTACCACAGCACCATCACGCATCGCTAAATAGGGAACGATCTCGGCATGCTTGAGAAAAGGATTTTTAGGGGAAAAAAGAAAGACCTGTTCTTTGAACAGTGGGGGGACCCAATGGGGATCTTTTCCATATACCTTCCACGGGAAGCGAAAAAAGGCCTTTAGATCCCCCTTCGTTTTGACCTCTTTTGTCTCAATCCCCCCGGTGGACATCTTAGATGACGCCCAGCCTCCTGCCCGCCCGTTCAAAGGCGTCCAAGATCTTGTCCAACTGCTCCTCAGTATGGGTGGCCATGTAGCTTGTGCGCAACAATTCCCTGCCAGCAGGGACGGCAGGGGAGATAACAGGGTTCACAAAAACCCCATACTCCTGCAGGAGTCTACACATCTCAAAAGTCCGCATCTGGTCCCCAATAATGATGGGGATAATGGGGGTCTCGCTCGTTCCGGTGTCGAAACCGAGTTCCTTAAAACCTTTGAGCATCTTTCGGGTATTATACCAAAGCTTCTCCCTTAACTCAGGCTCCTTTTGGATGACATCGAGGGCAGCACTAACCGCCGCCACCAGAGCAGGGGCGAGGCTAGCGCTGAAGATTATGGAGCGACCGAAATGTTTTATATAATTCACCACCTCTTTGGAGGCAGCTATGAAACCACCGATGGCTGCCAAGGTCTTACTATAGGTCCCCATAACCATGTCCACCTCATCCTCCATGTGGAAATGCTCTAGGGTCCCTCTGCCCTCTTCGCCCAGTACCCCGATGGCGTGGGCATCATCCACCATCACCCGGGCCCCATACTTCTTTGCCAAGGCCACTATCTCGGGCAGGGGGGCGATATCCCCCTCCATACTGAAGACCCCGTCCACGATGATGAGCTTACCCCCTTTATTGGAGGCAGCCTGCAACACTCTCTCCAGATCTTGCATGTCGTTGTGTCGAAACTTTCTCACCTCGCCAAAGGAGAGCCGGCACCCATCGATGATGCTGGCGTGGTCAAATTTATCCAAGATGGCTACATCATTCCTCCCCACCAAGGCTGAGATCGTGCCGAGGTTGGTTTGGTACCCGGTGGCAAAGACCACGGCAGCCTCCTTTCGAAAAAAGGCCGCTAACTTTTCCTCCAGTTCTTCATGTATGTCCAAGTTACCATTTAAGACGCGTGAGCCTGCGCATCCGCTCCCGTACTTCTGTATCGCCTTGACGGCCGCCTCCTTTACCTTGGGGTGGTTGGTGAGACCCAAGTAATTGTTAGACCCCGCCATTATAAGCCTTCGACCACCGACGATTACCTCAGTGTCCTGAGCGGACTCTATGCGACGAAACATAAAATAATAACCAGCGGCCTTGGCCTCTTCGACCCTTGTAAATCCATAACACTTGGCAAATATATCCATCACCAATACCCCCTCACAGCCACCCTTTCTCTTTGTACCACTGGAGGGTAACCTTCACCCCCGCTTCCAGGCGAAAACGGGGACGAAACCCCAACTTTTTCTTTGCCTTCGTTATATCACATACCCAATTTCGTTGGATGACCTCAGAGAATTTGCTGCGATTAAAGGGAGCAGCCTTACCCCTTACAACCCCCCACCCTTCTGATACTAAGGCATAAAGCCACCCCACCAGCACAGGTACATATATCTTCTTCAGCTTAACGTTTAAAGCAGAAGATACCACATCAGCAAAAAAATCCAAAGAATATTTTTCTCCATCTGCAATAAAAAATACCTCTCCTGAGGGGTAATCTCGCGTTATAGTTAAAATCAAGGCAGAGATAAGGTCATCCACAAAACAGAGGCTCAAAAATACCGGTCCACTACCAATAATGGGGGTAAAACCCCTCGAGACAACCTTAAAATATTCGTACATATATTCGTCTCTGGGTCCATAGATGGAGCAAGGTCGCAGCACCGTTACCGGGATCTCATCCCGGCAGCTCAGAACCGCCTCTTCTGCCCTCAACTTGCTCTCTCCATAAGGAGAGACAGGGTGAGGAGGGTCCTCTTCCCTGCGGGCTCGGTCTGAGTAAGACGGGCCTGCGGCAGCCTGACTGGAGAGGAAGACGAAACGTTTTACCCCTCCACCTCTTTTTACGGCGGCCAGCAACCTTTCAGTTCCCCCATGGTTCACCCGGTAAAAATCCCTCTTATGCAGAACCCTGGTTACCCCAGCCAGGTGAAAGATATAGGAGAATCCCTCAAGAGGGGGAATCCCTTCCTCATTGAGGAGATCCCCGTATATGAACTCCACCCCCTTACCCCGTAACCACCGCAAATTACTGTTGGTGCGTATTAAGGCCGCTACCTCATATCCCTTCCAAAGGAGTTCCTCCACAAGATGGCTCCCTATAAACCCCGTGGCCCCTGTTACCAGGACCCTCTCTCCCACACCCTCATCTCCTCATATCGAAGTGTAGGCCCTTATATCACAA
>QMLM01000065.1 GCA_003646745.1 Deltaproteobacteria bacterium
CCCAGTGGGCCGATTTTATCGGCCAACTAAATAAGAAATATGAGGGTAAAAAGAGGGAAATCCTCGACAAACTTCGATAAACTTCAACTCACACGTAGTGGGCCTGAAAGTTTTCGTCGAGGAGGAGGGGTTTGCCCAACTGAAGATTATCTCCCCTTGGTCGGGTTTATAAAAACCGGTAATGAGGTTAAAGAGAGTGGTCTTACCCGCTCCATTTGGCCCGATTAGTCCGGTAATTGTGCCTCTTTTCACTTCCAGCGAACAATCCGACACCGCCTCCAGGCCACCAAAACTCTTTTTGAGCTCGTTGACCTCTAACATTAGCGCCACTTTCACCATCACCTTCGCAAGGTGACAGAGGTATCAACAAAGCAGACGACGGCTCACAAGAGGGGAAAGATTTTTTCCTGGATCCAGCGAAAGTTCTCCTTTACGGCATCCCTCCCCTCGATAATCCTACCATGACCGGGCAGGAGGTATTCCACATCGAGCTGTGACAGCCTCTTGATGCTCTCCTTGAGGAGGGTGCTGTTTCCTTCATAAAAGTCCGTCCTGCCCACCCCTTCTAGGAAAAGGACATCACCTGTAAAGAGGACCTTCTGCTGCTTCCAGTAAAGGGAGATGGAGCCTGGGGAGTGACCTGGGGTATGATAGATATCAAACTCCTCTTCTGCTAACCTCAGTACTCCCTCTTTAAGATAGAAATGGGGTCTTATAGTAGGAATGGGCAGACCCATGGCCTGGTAAAGTTGATATCCAAAGGCCTTAAGGTGCCTCTCCTCCTCTTTATGAAAGGCAAATAAAACATCACGCTGTGAGAAGGCCGCTGCCCCCTCGTGGTGGTCAGGGTGAAGGTGAGTAGAGATGATCAGGGTGATCTTTGCTGGGGATATCCCATCCCTCTCCATGGACTGAAGAAGCCCTGTGAGATACCTCAGATGCCCTACATCGACGAGGGTGGGAACGTTGCCATCTATCAGGTAGGTATTGCAGTTGTTTTCGGTAAGGCTTGTCCAAGGGTAGCAAAAGAGGCGCTCTAAAAGTTTCATCTGCCTTAGGGAAAGGACAAGGGTGCATCTTCTAATTAATTAAAGCCAGCGCTTACGCCGTTTGTATGCCTTGACATCTTTGTATGTCTTCAAGGCACCAGAGGCGGCAATCCCCAGATAGAACTCTTTGACATCCGGATTTTCCCTCAAATCGCTGGCTTCTCCCTCCATCACGATCTTGCCGTTTTCCATTACGTAGCCATAGTGGGCTATCTGCAAAGCCATATTTGCGTTCTGCTCCACCAATATGATGGTGGTGCCTTGTTCCTCATTTATCCGTTTCACGATCTGAAAGATCTCTTTGACAAGCAAGGGGGCAAGCCCCAAGGAGGGCTCATCCAGCAGAAGAAGTTTAGGACGTGCCATCAATGCCCTCCCGATGGCGATCATCTGCAGCTCACCACCACTACAATATCCGGCCAACGCCTTTCGTCTCTCGAGCAGACGAGGGAAATAATGGTAGACCAGGTCTAGATCCTCCTTATAGGAACGCGTGCCCCTGGCCGCTGTACCCACCCTGAGATTTTCCTCGACGGTAAGGTGTTCAAATGGTGGGCGCCCCTCCAGTACTTGAATGATACCCAACCGGGTGATTGTCTCAGGGGCTGCATTCTGAATAGGACGACCTTCATACTCTATCGTTCCCTCGGTAACCTTTCCGTTCTCCGGCTTCAACAGTCCAGAGACTGCCCGCAGGGTTGTCGTCTTTCCTGCCCCATTGCTGCCCAGCAGGGAGACGATCTGTTTCTTCCTGATGGCAAGGGATACACCCTTTAGGATCTGAATGACATCCGCGTATACCACACTGATATTATTTAACTGAAGCAAAATATCATCCTTCATGGCACCTCAATAAGCAAACGGCCACAGCCTAAAGCTGGAGCGGATTATACGCCAAACCTCCGCCAAGCCCCGTGGCTCGAAGATGAGAAATAAGACGATGGCCAATCCGAAGACGAACTCCCTCAAAGGAGCAACAGTGAGGGCAATGCCAGCGAAGGCCCCTAAGTTCATGATATACTGTGTAGCTTGGCTCAATATCTCGTTTAACATAATGATGAAAACGGCCCCGAAGACCGAACCAGATATACTTCCAAGACCCCCTATTATGATCATAGCGATATATTCAATGGAGAGAAACAGGGTAAATGGCTCCGGGGTAATACTCACAGTATAATATGCCCACAACCCTCCCGCAAATCCAGCGTAGAAAGAACTTATACCAAAAGACAGCAACTTATAACGAAACAAAGGAATCCCCATCCCCTCAGCAGCACGGTCGTTGTCTCGGATGGCAACAAAGGCACGTCCGTACCTACTGCGCGCAAGGTTTACGGCCATCCAACACATTACGGCGAAGCTGAAGAACACCACCCATGAAAACGCCCGATCGGCGCTTACATTTAGCCCAAAGATGGTGGGTTCAGGCAGGATAATTCCTTCTGCTCCCCCTGTCAGGCTCTCCCAGTGGACAAGAACGTACTCAATGATGAATTGACCGGCCAATGTGGCAATGGTCAGATAAAGGTGTTTCAGCCGCAAGGAAGGAATCCCGAAGATCATGCCCACAATTGCGGTCACGGCTCCAGCCAAAATGACAGAAAGCCAGAAGGGGAAACCAGCCTTAGTGGCCAAAATGGCGGCGGAATATGCCCCCACTCCGAAAAAGGCCCCATGGCCCAGAGAGATCTGACCCGTATATCCAATTAGGATATTAAGCCCTATAGCGGCGATGGCAGCAATCGCAATATTGTTGAGGACATAAAGAGTATAAGGGCTACCTACAAAGGGTACTACAAAAAGAAGGAGGAAAAGTCCGATCCACATCCACATCCTGCCAAAGTCTGTCTCAAAGATGGTAAGCTCCTGTTCGTAGTACTCCTTAAAATTTCCGCATGGACGGAATCGCAACTTTCTCATTGTCGGCTACCTGTTCTCCAAAAGGCTAATTTTGCTAAACTCGCTCAATTTCCTCTGAGCCAAAAAGTCCGTAAGGTTTCACCAACAAAATAAGGACAAGGACAATATAGGGAACCACCTCCCGCAAGGAGGTGGAAATATATCCGCCCGTGAAGTTCTCCAGTAGCCCGATGATGATACCGCCCAAGATGGCCCCACCAATGCTGTCCAATCCCCCCAGGATGACCACGGGGAAGACCTTAAGGCCCATAGTGCTGAGCTGGTGTACGTTAATACCGTTTATTATCCCCAAAACGATCCCACTCATAGCACAAACCACAGCAGCAATGGCCCACGATAGGGCAAATACCCTCCTCACGTTAACCCCAAGGGAGAGGGCAGCAGGCTGGTGGTCTGCAACGGAACGCATATAGATACCATGGGAGGAATATTTGAAAAAGAATCCGAATACACCCAGGAAGATCAAACCGATGATGAAGGAAGAGACGTAGACTGATGGCACGCTAATAGCCCCCCATTGAATGGAGAGGGCCTCGGGGAGAAAGTCCGGATAGTTGTGTAGATTCCCCCCAAAGATAAGGAGCATCAACCCCTTAAACATGGCGGAAAGCCCCACGGTGAGCATGATCACCTCAATTAAGGCCTCTCCGATGAGCGGGCGCAAAAAGAGCCTCTCAATGATAAAGCCGAGGGCAAAGCAGCCCACCAGGGTCACCAAAAAACAAAGTACAATGGGCAGCTTGGCCCAGACAGAAAGGATCAAGAAAAAGAAGGCCCCCAGGGCCAACAACTCACCATGAGCGAAATTGAGCACACTGCTGGATTTAAAGATCATCACAAATCCTAGCGCGGAAAGGGCGTACAAAAAACCAATGGATAGACCATTTATGAAGAGCTGAGCGAAAAATTCCATTCCGTAAAGTCCCCCTTTATTCGATGGATAATATCTTCACCCTGGTTTCAATGGTGCCCACCGTCCCATCCCGATATCGTACCTGACCCTTCACCTCCAAGTACTCCTGGTCCTTGTACATTGCCTCAATCAAGTTGCGATATTGTTCATAGACGAACGTCCTGCGTACTTTTCCGGTGCGGGTCAACTCCTGATCATCGGCATCAAGGAGTTTGTACAGCAGCAAAAACTTGCGGATCTGCATGTGCTTGGGCAATCGCTTATTGACCTCTTTTACTTCTTTGCTGATCAACTCCTCTACCGCAGGCTGCTGGGAAAGATCTGTATAGGTGGTATAGGGGATTTGTCGATCCTCAGCCCAATCCCCTACATTTTCCATATCGATATTGATCATAGCCGTAATGTATGGCATCCCCTCCCCAAAGATCACCGCCTCCTTGATATAGGGGCTGAATTTTAGCCGCGTTTCTATGAAATCCGGTGAAAATGCCTCACCGACTTTTGTGCGCATGATCTCCTGTTTACGCCCAATAATTACCAGATGGCCATCATCGTCGAAATACCCTGCATCCCCCGTATGCAACCAACCATCGGTTAATGTGGCAGCCGTCTCTTCCGGGTCCTGATAGTAGCCCATAAAGTTGGAGGGACTTCGTATCAATACCTCCTGATCCTCCGCAATCTTGACCTCTGTTCGGGGCAATGGTTTGCCGACGGTCTCAGGCTTAACCTCTCCATCAGGCTGGACCTGAAATACCCCCCCAGCTTCGGTCAGACCATAGGCCTGTTTCAGGTTCAATCCATTGGCCCGGAAGAAGCGAATGACATCAGGGCTTATAGGATGCCCCCCTGTAATAGCCGTGCGTAGACGCAAACAACCCACCCTATCCAAAAGGGGCCGATATGTAA
This sequence comes from Deltaproteobacteria bacterium, assembly GCA_003646745.1. Classification (GTDB taxonomy): domain Bacteria; phylum Desulfobacterota; class B13-G15; order B13-G15; family RBG-16-54-18; genus B11-G15. The sequence continues at coordinate 4,792 of QMLM01000065.1, forward strand.
GCCAGGAAGCCACCTCATTAAGGAATTCCAACCACATGGGGACGGGCTGTTTCTTCGACTCTCTGTCCACCCTTGCCTCCCCTATCTTCTGGCACAGACGATAGATCCCCCGCTTGATAAATCCCGAATCACTGATCTTCACCCGAATCTTGGAGGCAAGGTCTTCCCAAAATCGTGAGGAGGTAATCATTATTGCAGGCCCAACCTCACGTAAGTCCTCTGCGACCGTCTCCGGGGTCTCCGGGAAGTTCATGGTCATTCCCCCACAAAGAGCCACTCCCATCCCCCACATTTGATCGACGATCCAGGCGGGCGGCGTTATTGAAATCCAGTTGTCGCCGATCCCTATGGGTGCGGTTTCTAACCATTTCCTCGCCATATCGATGATATTCTTGTAGCTCAACATGGCCAATTTCGGAAGCCCTGTGGTCCCGGAGGTCATAAGCATTATGGCGAGATCATCAGCCTCCCCCTCCCATAGCTCTTCCTCAAAACGATCTGGTTGCTGTCTTTCTAATTCCCGGCCCAGCTCTAAAAGTTCAGCAAAGCTCAGCAACCAGGGATTATCTCTATACGTCCTCATCCCTGTGGGATCGACATATATGACGTTTCGGACGTGAGGAAGTTCCTCTTGAGCCTCCAAAAGTTTATCGACCTGTTCTTGGTCTTGGACAATCACATATGCAGCTTGAATCCGATTTAGGCCATAGGTCAGCTCTTTGGTCACCGATGATGTATACAGATTCATGGTGATGGCCCCCACGGCTTGGGCCCCAAGCTCGCTGAACAACCACTCAGGATGATTATCTGTAATTATGCCTACGTGTTCACCTCGTTTAAGGCCAATGGCCAAAAGGCCTAAAGCCACCAGCTTTACATAATTGAAATAGTCCTGCCAGCTATAAGGTTCCCAAATCCCATAGGCCTTCTCCCGAATAGCGACCCTCTCTGAACCAAATCGTTTTGTCTGCTTGGCCAAAATTTGAGGAAAGGTACACTGGGAGAAAGACTCTAGGGTTTGTTCGTCAAAGTGCTCTATGAAATTTTTGTACGGCACCTTTATCTTCCCCATCAAAAGCTAGATAGTCCCTGTATCGCCCAAGTATGCCTTTATGACTTCAGGGTGATTCTGCACTAATTCAGGGGAACCTTCTGTAATCTTTTTTCCAAAATCTAACACCATTATCCGCCTAGATATGCTCATCACAACAGACATATCGTGTTCCACTAAGAGCATGGTCTGCCCCCAGGCCTCGTTCAATTCCACCAGGAACCTGACCATGTCTTCTTTTTCCTCAAGGGTCATCCCAGCAAAGGGCTCATCGAGGATCAAAAGCTTCGGCTCCAGGGCCAGGGCACGGCCCAGCTCAACCCTCTTGCGCAGCCCATAAGGCAAAGAACCAACAGGCTTTTTTCTTATCGGTTGCATCTCTAAAAAATCGATAAGCTCTTCTACGACCCGCCTGTGGCGGACCTCCTCCTTCTTGACCGACGGCGAGAAAAGAGATGCCAAGCCCACGTTATACTCACAGTGAATATGGCGGGCCAGCAGCATATTGGCTATTACACTCATCCCAGGAAATAGCTCAATGTTCTGAAAGGTCCTTCCAATGCCACGTTTGGTTATCTCAAAAGGATGGTGGCCTGTAATATTCTCTCCATTAAAAATGATTTGGCCTTCCTGGGGATGGTAGTAGCCTGTAATACAGTTTAAAAGACTGGTCTTCCCTGCCCCATTGGGCCCAATAATGGCCAACAATTCACCAGTCTTTACTGTAAGATCAACATCGTAGAGGGCCTGAAGCCCTCCAAAACTCAAGTTCAAATTCCTCACCTCCAACTCAGCCCGACGATCGTCGGGCTGAGTGGAGGCGAATATACTGGGTTGCCCTCGAAAGGCCTTCATATTCCTATTATTTCAGAAGCTTGATCTGCTTTTTCCCAGGGACAAAGAAATTCGTCATCGGTTTATAAGTGCCACCTTCTTGAATCTGTACAATCCTGGCCACAAAGGATCCCTCATGGTTATCCTTGCTGTAGGAGACTTTGGGGATCAACCCCCCAAAATCCTCATTTCGGAACGACTCCATGGCCTTATTGATCATCTCCCCGGTTATCTTCCCAAATTTTTCGTTGGCCCGCACAAAGGCCCTCTCCATAATCATAGCAACCGCAACACCCTCCCAGTAGGAGCAATCAAATCCCTTCACCGTTCTGTAGCGTTTCCCGATGTCCAACATGAGCTTCACTCCTGGCGCACCATCTACAGGGAGCCCTCCACAAAATTGCATGAAGAGCCGATCACGGATAAGGCCCTTTCCAAGTCTGAAGAAATCAGGGTCAGTGGAGGTCCAGGTCCCAAAGAAGGGGACCTTGTAACCGATACGATCAGCAGACTTGAGGGCCGTGACAATAGCAGCAGGTAACATCTGAACAGCAATATATTGAGCTCCTGCCTTTTTCAACCGCAGCAGCTCGGTGGTCAAATCGACCGTTGCGGGAGGAAACTCCTCTATGCCAACAATATTTACATTATACTTAGCAGCATACTCCTTGCATGGCGCATGAATGGACTTACCATAGGGGTTATTATAAGTTAACAGGCCGACCTTGGGCGCACCTCTGCCCTTATGGATGGTGCGGATATATTCCAGCACAGCATAGGAATCCAATATATAGCTGCCAAAGGGTAGGTAGATATAATTTATCGGAGGCTTGAGAAGCCCCTGGTAGGTGGAGAAGTTTATATCAGGCGTCCTGTACCTCTGAATAAGTGGTTTGACCGAGATACCCGTTCCAGCATCCCAGGTGGCAATCATATCCATTTTGTCCAGTGTACAAAATTTCTTTACATATTTTACTCCCTCAGGGATCTTGTAGGCATGATCCACCACGGTTAAATCAATCTTTCTGCCGGCAACCCCTTTCTTCGTCTCATTGACATAGCGGAAGTAGTCACGCATACCCTTGGCATGATACTGGCCCCAAGTGGAGGCTGGCCCCGTCAGGTTACACACAAAACCGACCTTGATGGGCCTCTGGGCCCACGCCCCCATTACCAACCCCATACACACGAATACTCCAATAATCGAAATAATAACTAACTTTCGCATGACCCTCCCTCCCTTTTTAAGTGTTATTTTAAAATAAATATCCTCTTACTCACCATACCATAAATCAGTCCTCTCTAACACCTCCTTTTCTTATTTATTGTATACAGCATACAACAACAAAAATATTTGTCAATATAAAAACCAGGAATTTCCTTGATTCTCTTATTTAAAATTAGCTATACCCTTCCTTCAGCACAGCCTTACGGATTTTGCCGCTGGGGGTCTTGGGTAGATTAGGAACGAAATCCACCGACCTGGGCAC
>QMLM01000066.1 GCA_003646745.1 Deltaproteobacteria bacterium
CCCCCTATCTCTTTGCGGAGCTGGATCGCAGAAAAGCCGAATTGAAGGCCAAGGGGGTAGATATTATCGACTTGGGGGTGGGTGACCCTGATCTGCCTACGCCGAAGAGGATAGTGGAGAGGATGAGGATGGAAGTCCTTAACCACCGGAATCACCGCTACCCTGGCTATGAGGGGCTCCGTGAGTTTAGGGAGGCGGTAAGTAGGTGGTATAAGAGGAGGTTTGGGGTAGTGCTGGATCCCGACGATGAGGTATTAGCCCTTATCGGTTCCAAAGAAGGGATAGCCCACTTACCCCTAGCCTTCCTCAACCCAGGGGATTACTCCCTCATCACCAGCCCTGGATACCCAGTCTATCATGCTGGGACGATCTTTGCTGGGGGCAGATCCTTTTTCCTGCCACTGCAGCAGGAGAAGGGTTTTTTACCTGATCTGGGCAAAGTCCCTGCAGAGGTAGCCGAGAGGGCCAAGTTGCTCTTTATAAATTATCCCAACAACCCTACAGCAGCCGTAGCGGATAAGGGGTTTTTCGCCGAGATAGTGACATTTGCCCGCCGCTACCACCTTATTGTTTGCCATGATGCAGCTTACAGTGAGATATTCTTCGATGGTCACTCCCCCAACAGCTTTCTGGAGGTAGAGGGTGCGAAAGAGGTGGGAGTGGAATTCCACTCCCTCTCGAAGACCTATAATATGACCGGTTGGCGTATTGGTTTTGTCGTGGGCAACAGAGAGGTCTTGGCCGGGTTGGGGAAGATCAAGACCAATATAGATTCGGGGGTCTTTCAGGCCGTCCAATGGGCAGGGATAGAGGCCTTAGAGGGGGACCAGTCCGACGTGGAGCAGATCCGCCAGATATATCAAAGGCGGCGCGATGTGATGGTCAGGGGCCTTCGTGAAATGGGGCTAGAGGTGACCCCTCCCCGGGCGACCTTTTACCTCTGGGTAAGGGTACCCTCTGGCTATGATTCGGCCTCTTTTGCCTCACTGTTGCTCAACGAGGCAGGGGTGGTAGTTACCCCCGGCAACGGCTTTGGGGAGGCGGGTGAGGGATATGTACGGTTTTCCCTCACCGTGCCCGAGTCCAGACTTGAGGAGGCAGTCGGGAGGTTTCAGCGGATCATTCTTTAGAGATTGCTCAGATAGCGGATGGGGAACTCATCTGCCAGGCTTTTTAGGATCTCTTTTATTTCCTCCCTTTGGTGGGGGGAGACCGCCAGTTCTATCGTTCCTTTTTTCGGATCAATGGTCCTCATCGTTGCCACCCCTTCGTAGGATTCCAGGATAAAGGTTAAGTAAGCTATCTCGTGGGGTGGTATCTGGATAAGTAGGTTGATGGTATCCATCTGAAGACTGCCAAGATAGTTACTCTTTTGCCACCTCTTCAGGGTGGGTTATTCTTCCCTTTATGGCACTGGCTGCGGCCACAGCAGGATTGGAGAGATAGACCTGACTGTCGGGGTGTCCCATCCTACCTACGAAGTTACGGTTGGTGGTAGCGATGGCTACTTCTCCTTTGCCCAAAACCCCCATATGGCCACCGAGACAGGGGCCGCAGGTTGGTGTACTCACCGCTGCTTCAGCCTCTACAAAGACCTCCAAAAGACCTTCGCGGAGGGCCTGAAGATAGATATCCTGGGTGGCGGGGATTACGATGAGGCGGACGTTTGGGGGGATTTTTTTCCCCCGTATAATGGAGGCAGCAACCCTTAAGTCTTCCACCCTCCCGTTGGTGCAAGAGCCGATAACCACTTGATCTATCTCAACCCCGGCCAATTCCTTTACCCCTTTTACGTTCGCCGGGGAGGGTGGACAGGCGACTTGTGGTTCGATGCTGGAAACATCATATTCCCTTACCTCTGAATATCGGGCATCTGCATCGCTGTTATAGAGCTTGTAGTCCTTCTTTATCCGGCCTTGGATGTATCCCAAAGTGACCTCATCAGGAGGGAAGATGCCATTTTTTGCTCCCGCCTCTATAGCCATGTTGGCCACGGTGAACCTGCCGGCCATATCCAGGGCGCTGATGGCCTCTCCGCTGAACTCCATGGCCTTATATAGGGCTCCATCCACCCCTATATCCCCGATGGTATATAGGATAAGGTCCTTTCCTCCTACCCATGGTTGCCGGCGCCCATAGTAGATGAACTTTATGGTCTCAGGGACCCGTAGCCATACCTTCCCTGTGGCCATAGCCGCTGCTAGATCGGTACTGCCCACCCCCGTGGCGAAGGCCCCTAGAGCACCGTAGGTACAGGTGTGGCTATCAGCCCCTATGATTAGATCACCGGGTCCCACCAACCCTTTTTCTGGCAATAAGGCGTGTTCGATCCCCATACGCCCTACTTCAAAATAGTGGCTCAATTGTTGTTCTTTAGCGAACTTCCTCATCAATCGACATTGCTCCGCTGATTGAATATCCTTGTTGGGCGTAAAATGATCGGGCACCAAAATCACCTTTTTCCTATCAAAGACCCTTTTACCCCCCATTTCCTTAAATGCCTCGATAGCTAATGGTGCGGTGATATCATTTCCCAAGGCTACATCCACCTCGGCATCGATGAGCTGCCCCGGAGTTACCTCTTTCAAGCCGGCATGATCTGCCAGGATTTTCTCGGTAATGGTCATTCCCATTTAGAGTCCCCGTAGCCTTTTTTTTCGATATTCCAGTTTGTTTAAGGCATTGATATAGGCTTTGGCGCTGGCAATAATGATATCCGTACTGGCCCCTTGGCCGATGGCCGTTTGGTCGTCTTCTTCTATCTTCACCGTCACCTCACCTTGGGCATCGGTGCCGCCGGTGATAGCCGCTACCGAAAACCGCACCAACCTGCTTTTGGATTTGGTGATCTTCTGGATGGTCTTTAAGGCGGCATCTACTGGCCCATCTCCAAACCCAGCGTCCTGAACGACCCTTCCGTCCACCTCCATCTGGACAGTGGCGGTGGGGATGGTGACCGTTCCGCTCTGGACATTGATGTGGATCAATTTGTACCTATCGGGGATTCTGAAGATCTCGTCTTCCACAATGGCTATTATGTCTTCATCATAGACCACCTTCTTCTGATCGGCCACCTTCTTGAAGCGTTGAAAGGCAATGTCCAATTCTGTGCTGGTCAGTTCATAGCCCAGTTCCTTCAATTTTTCGCGGAAGGCATGCCTGCCCGAGTGTTTGCCGAGCACTAGAGAGCTTTTAGGGATGCCCACTGAATCGGGGGTCATGATTTCATAGGTGGTCTTTTCCTTGAGGATTCCGTCTTGGTGTATCCCAGCTTCATGGGCGAAGGCATTGGCCCCCACAACGGCCTTATTGGGCTGTACCACCATCCCTGTAATGGTGGAGACTAGACGACTGGTGGGGTATATTTGCTCTGTGTTTACATCGGTGTAGACATCCAGGAGGTCCTTTCTGACCCTAATGGCCATAACGATCTCCTCCAGGGAGGCATTCCCAGCCCTTTCCCCTATTCCGTTAATAGTGCACTCTACCTGGCGGGCGCCGCTCTCTATAGCGGCCAAGGAGTTGGCCACTGCCAGCCCCAGGTCGTTATGGCAGTGGACGCTAATGGTCGCCCTATCTATATTGGGGACTTGTCCTTTAATGGTTCTGATAACTTGGCTGAATTCTGAGGGAATGGCATAGCCCACGGTATCAGGTATGTTGATCGTCGTTGCCCCAGCCTCGATGGCTGTTTCGATTACTTGACAGAGGTATTTCAGATCACTGCGGGTGGCATCCTCAGCGGAGAACTCCACATCGTCCGTGTACCCTTTGGCGTGCGAGACCGCCCGCGCCACGTCCTCCAATACCTGCTCCTTGGTCTTCTTGAGCTTGTATTTCAGGTGGATGTCTGATGTGGCAATAAAGGTATGTATCCTGGGGCGTTTGGCATATCTCACTGCCTCCCAGGCCCGATCGATATCGGCGATATCTGCCCTGGCCAAGGCAGCTATTTGACATCCTTCTATAGTCTTGGCAATGACCTCCACTGCCTCAAAATCCCCGTCAGAGGCCATCGGGAAGCCTGCCTCGATTACATCGACATTCAACCTCTCCAGCTGCCTGGCTACCCTGAGCTTTTCCTCTACATTCATCGAGGCCCCGGGTGATTGTTCCCCATCTCGCAAAGTAGTATCAAAGATGATGATCTTTTCTGCCATAGAAACCTCCTCCCTTTTGTTTTATATTTTAAGGGAAAAGTAAATGGATGGGCAAGTGTTTCTTTTACCTAATTCTTTTATTAGAATTTTCCCCTTTTTCCCATCAAGTAAGGATGTTATATTATCGATAGATGGTGTCCTTTAAAGGAATATTGAACAATCTGAAACAATATCCTCTGGAACAGGGGGGTCCCATCATAGGATGGACTTGTACCTATCTCCCCCTGGAGATACTGGAGGCAGGTGGGCTGCAGCCTTATCGAATCATCCCTGAGCCCACCTCGGAAAGGGCCGATTCCTACTTAGATCCTAATTTTTGCCCCTTTATCAGGGCATCCCTGGGTAAGGTCCTCGGAGGAGGGTATCCCTCTCTCTCCGGTATCGTCTTGCTTAACACTTGCGACGGGATGCGCCGTCTCTTTGACGCCTGGCGTTTCTATTGTGCCCCTTCTTTTAGTTTCCTGTTAGATTTACCCCGTGTGATAACGCCCTCATCCCTGGCCTATTTTAGGGAGAGATTGCAAGAGCTGAAGGAGGAACTAGAGCGGCACTTCGAGGTTCAGATCACCCAAGACGCCTTGGTTGAAGCCATTGAAGAGGCAAATCTCACCCGTTCCCTTATTCAGCGGCTTCTTTTATTAAAGGGGAGGGGAGACCCCCCACTGCAAGAGGCCGACATCATGGATATCCTGGCCGAGGGGTGGGGGAGTCCCAGGAAGATCTTTAACGAGGCCCTGCAGAGACTAGTGAAGGAGCTAGAACCACACCCCCCTGCTCCCCTTAATGGCCCCAAGCTCCTGGTTACTGGCTCCCTCCTAGAAGGAAGCTCATTGATCCGCTTAGTAGAGGAGTTGGCTGGAGAGGTAGTGGTCTCCGATCTATGCACTGGAGGGAGGTTTTTGGAAGAGGTGCCTCCTTTTTCGAATCCCCTTGGGGCCTTAAGCGAGGCATATCTAAATAAACCGCTCTGCGCCCGAATGTGGGATACGCAGCGTAGAATAGCAAATATAAAGGCTGAGATAAGCAGAACCGGGGCACAAGCATTGATATATTTTGCCCTTAAATTTTGCGATCCGTATCTCTATGAAGCCCCTGTTTTAAAGGAGGCCTTGCAGGAGATAGGGATTCCCGTCCTCTTTATAGAAGGGGAGTATACAGGCAAGGTGAGCGGTGGAGTTCGCACAAGGGTTCAGGCCTTCTTGGAGATGTTAGAGAGGGATTATGGATAGGCAGATTTCTATAAGGGTGTTGAGGTGGCTGGTGCGTCGCCCCTCGACCTATCGCCTACTGGGGGTACTGCTTGAGGTGTTGAACAGAAAGGAGAAGAACGAGGCCTACAAGATATGGGTACGCTTCCTCCTCGAGGTGACGCAGAAGGCCTATGCCCACCGCAGGCCGGTAATCTGGATGAATGCCTTTACCCCCAGCGAGATCGCCTACGCCCTGGGGGGGGTACCCTTCATGCCGGAGATCATCGCATCACTTGTTTCTTATCTGGGATGGAGTCGCCGCCCTATTTCCCTAGCCGATACCTATATCTCCACCGATGTTTGTTCCTTTTACCGCTGTGCACTCGGATTAGTCTTAGAGGGTTATTTGCCCCACCCTGATCTTATTATCTCCTCCTCCCATCTTTGCGACGGGGCCAATAAGTTCTTCCGCTACCTCAGTAAGCTGTATGGCTGTCCCCACTTCTTCTTAGACCCCCCTTATAAATGCGACACCCTTGGGAGGAGATATATGATTTCCCAGCTCAAGGAGGTTGTGGAGGCAGCCTCTGGGCTGATCCATGTCCCTTTAGATGAAGGCCGGCTGGCTCAGACCATAGATCTCTCCAATCAGGCCCGGAGATATATGGAGGATATTAACAGATTGCGCCAGAACATCCCTTCCCCTTTTCCGGGAAGCGAAGGCCTTAGCTATCTCGCTGGGATGAACTTCTATTCCTTGGGTTCTGAGAGGGGAGTTGACTTTTATCGAACCCTCTACCATTATATTGAGAGAAAGGTGGTTAAGGCAGAGGGGTACCTTTTAAAGGAGAGACATCGCCTTCTGTGGTTGCACCATATTCGTCCATATTATGAGAATGAGATCTTCCAGATCTTAGGGGACCGAGGAGTTGCTGTCTCCTTTGAAGAACCCAATTATCTGTACTGGCCCTCGTTGGATCCCTCTCGGCCATGGGAGAGCTTAGCAGAAAAGATCACCTCCAATATCTGGGCTGGTCCCCTAGATAGAAGGATAGAGGCGGTATGGAGGATGGTGCAAGACTATAGCATCGATGGGGTAATTCACTTTTCCCATTGGGGGTGCCGGCAGAGTTGTGGGGGGGCAGGGGTCATCGGTGATTTTCTTAAGGAGAAGGGAGTTCCCTATATCATCCTTCCCGGAGATGGTGCTGACCCTGATAATTATTCCCCAGGGCAAACCAGGACCAGATTAGAGGCCCTGGTGGAGATGTTAGGTTAAACCATGGATCAAGGGATCTATGTTGGCATTGATATCGGTTCCCTCTCCTCGGAGGCTGTGCTACTGGGAGATGAGGGAGTGCTGGCATACTCAATCACCAATACTGGGGCCAATCCCCGTAGGGCAGCCGATAGGTGCCTGGAAGATGCCTTAGCCAAAGTGGGCTTGGATGAGGGGGCTATCTCACAAATAGTAGCTACTGGATATGGTCGGATCAGGGTTCCTTTCGCCTCTCGGCAGATGACTGAGATCACTTGCCATGCCCGTGGAGCTCACTTTCTCTTTCCGAGGACAAGAACTGTTATCGATATCGGGGGCCAGGACAGCAAGGTCATCACCCTGAACGCCCATGGGGCTGTCACCGACTTTGTGATGAACGATAAGTGTGCTGCGGGGACTGGAAGGTTCTTGGAGGTAATGGCTGATGCCCTGGAGACAGAACTGGTGGATATGGGCAGGAAGTCTTTGCAGGCCAAAAGGGGAGTTCCCATCAGCAGTATGTGCACTGTGTTCGCTGAGTCGGAGGTCATTTCTTTAATCGCAGAAGGCTATAAGGAGGAGGAAATAATTAGGGGGCTGCATGAGGCCATCTCCAAACGTATCTTCAGGATGGCTAAGAGGTTGAGGGTTCAGGAGGAGATCGCCCTCAGCGGCGGTGTAGCCAAGAACCAAGGGATAGCAGAGGCACTGAAAGCCCTTTTTCGGAAGCGGATAAATATCCCTCCTGAGCCTCAAATAGTAGGGGCCTTGGGTGCTGCCCTCTACGCAAGGGATATGGCCCTTGGGAAAGGATGAGTTGGTTGTCCCCTTGTTGAAAAAATAGAGTCCAGCTTATTTGGTTCGATTCCTTGGGGCGAAGGCAAACTTTTTTCTCATTGAGATCCCCGGTATCATCCTCTTGGTAAATCGAGGGGTAGCGTTTATACAACCGCCTACCCCCTCCCTCTTGGGCAGAAGGAGGTTCTCAGAGAGAAAACAACAACAATGACACCACTTCTCCCCTCAGGAAGGGCGTCTCTCTATTAGAACAATAAAATATGGACAAAACAAATACTTAGATCAATAATCTCAGTGGAAACGTGTTAGGTCTTTTTTCGTTAGTTATGGGAGCTCAGCAGTGTGGCCCTGATGGAGACAACCCTTCTGGTTGGGAGATCAAGGACCCCGGTGTTGAGATGTCCGTGGAGTGGGAAGGTTTCGCACAGAGCCAACTTCCTCTTGTGGAAAAGTTGAGCATCACCCATTAATGGCCCGTTGACGGCAAATTTTTGGCCTTGACAAAAGAAAGGAGATATATATATTGATGTCTTTAAATTCAATAATTTTGCAAATCCTGTCGACGGATTTAAGCAGCAGGAGCTTAAGAGGAAACAGATGAAGTTTAGATGGGAGGAGATCCCTACCGAGGGAAAAGAGATATTTTTGGATAAACTCCCCCCTTTTAACTTGCAGGGGCCGCACGGGAAACAGGAGAG
>QMLM01000067.1 GCA_003646745.1 Deltaproteobacteria bacterium
TATAATCCATGATGCGGCGATATTTATGCGCTTTATCTAATAAGCTGGGATCTCGTCTTGTGAGGAGATAATTAAGAGCCCCCTCGGCTGTGCTGACGTGAACGTATTCCACCTCATCCGGTGCCATGGGTGGCAGTTTTAGCCGAGAAAGGATATGGTTGTAAAAGGCGATGTTGGCAGCCTTAGAGTCAAACAGCACCCCGTCGCAGTCAAAAATAAGGACTTTAGTAGCCATATCATCCTACCTAAAAGTATTTAATCTCTTTATCACAACTGCCCTGGGATGTCCAATATTGAAATCTTTCTTGATAAGTGTTATTTACTAAGAAAACAAACACAGGGTAGCAGATGGAGTTAGAGGAAGCTATCACCGAACGCAAGAGTATAAGGGCCTTTAAGAAGGACCCAGTTCCAAAGGAGTTAATTGAAGAGGTCCTCCAGAGGGCTACCCGAGCCCCCTCCGCCATAAACTTGCAGCCTTGGGAGTTTGTAGTCGTTATGGGTGAGGAGAGGGAAAGGCTAGGTCGCTTGCTGCTGAGATCTTATCGTGAGAGGAGGACTTCTTGCTCTCCAGGTGCCAAGGGTCCTCTGCCTGAAAAACTGGCCAAGAGGGGGGCAACCTCCTTCGAGGTCATGAAACCATATTTAGATGAATCAGGCATCCGTTTTGAGGAATTCTTCAACGAGGGCAGCTGTAGGTTTTACGACGCCCCCGTGGCTATTATCATCTGTATGAACAAGATCTTCTCCCATCGCCGCTATCTATGCATCGGAGCGGCCCTTGGTTACCTTGTATTGGCTGCTCACTCCCTAGGTTTAGGGACTTGTCCCATTGGCCTCATCACTGCGTATGAGGATGAGATAAAGGACTTCCTCAATATACCCGATGACAGGGAGGTAGTGCTAGCTGTGGCGTTAGGTTATCCGGATTGGAATTCCCCCATAAATAAGTTTAAGACCCCTCGGGAACCGCTGGAAGAGATCATTAGGTGGTTTGACTGAACAATGCCCTGACAAAGCCCTCAGCGGAGAACTCCTGGAGGTCATCTATCTCCTCTCCCACACCAACGAAGCGTAACGGAATATCCATCTCCTGAGCAATGGCGACCACTATACCCCCCCTTGCCGTACCATCCAGCTTGGTCAGGGCAATCCCAGTCACCCCCAAGGCTTGGTGGAAGGTCCGGGCCTGGACAAGGGCGTTTTGCCCGGTGGTGGCATCAAGCACCAACAAGATCTCATGGGGGGCGCAGGGAAGTACCTTTCCAATCACCCTCTTGACCTTTTTCAACTCCTCCATCAGGTTCTCTTTAGTGTGAAGTCTGCCAGCGGTATCGATAAAGAGCAAATGGCACTTCCTCGCCAGGGAAGCCTTCGCCGCATCATAGGCCACCGCAGATGGGTCTGCCCCATTTCGATGCCTGATCAGGTGGGCTCCGGCCCTTCGGCTCCAGACCTCTAACTGCTCAATGGCAGCCGCTCGGAAGGTATCGGCAGCGGCTACCAAGACCTTCTTCCCCTGAAAGGTAAATCTGCGGGCGAGCTTTCCTATGGTGGTGGTCTTCCCCACTCCATTGACCCCAACGACCATCACCACAAATGGCCCTTCAGCACCGATATCGGGGGGAAGTGGGACCTCATGGGGCTGAAGAATCTCTAAGACCTTTTGTTGCAGAAGGGGAAGGATCCCTTTGATGTCCATTAACTCCCCTTTTTTCACCTCGCTCTTGAGCCCCTCGATAAGCCTTTTAGTGGCCACTACACCTATGTCGGCTTCAATGAGGATCTCCTCCAGCTGCTCCCAAACCTCCTCGTCCAGCCCCCTACCAGATCGCAGTAAATCCTCGACCCCTCCAACAAGCATTCTTTGTGTCTTGGATAATCCAAGGCGCAGCCTTTGAAATATGCCTTGTCTTTCCTCTTGTCCCATGGGTAAATTTCCCTTCAAAATGGATATCAGGAAGGACTTAGAAATTCATCCCCTAAGTTCTAAGGGGCAGGTTTTCAAGATGAGAACAAACGTACTTAAGGGATCTCATAGATACTTAAAGTTTATCTAAGGCGAACAAAGCCGCCCCCAGAGCCCCCACGATCTGAGGTTCATAGTAGATAGTTAGGGGCATCCCCAGCTTATCCTCTAAGGCTTTGACCACACCGATGTTTTTTGCCACCCCTCCGGTCATAACTACCTGGGGCTCTACCTCCCCTATCCTCTCCAGAAGTCCAAGGGTCCTGTCCGCAATGGCGTTGTGTATGGCGTGTAGAATATCCTCCACCTGTTGTCCCTCTGAGACAAGGGAAATCACCTCCGACTCGGCAAAAACGGTACAGATGCTACTGATCTTTAGTTCGTTCTTATAGTGCAGCGACCTTTCCCCCATCTTATCGAGCTCCACATTTAGGGCCTTGGCCATCACCTCCAAAAATCTCCCTGTGCCGGCAGCGCATTTATCGTTCATGTCAAATTCCAATACCCTCCCCTTTCCATCTATACGGATCACCTTGGTGTCTTGCCCACCGATGTCGATAATAGTACGGCTCTCTGGAAAGAGGTAACTCACCCCTTTGGCGATACAGGTGATCTCCGTAATCCTCTGATCGGCAAAATCTGCTATCTCTCGGGCACAGCCAGTAGAGACGATCCGTTTAATCTGTGCCTTATCAATGTTGGCGTATCTTATAGCCTGCTCCAAGGAGAGCCGGGAGGCGTCCCTGCTGGAGCCCCCGGTCAAGATAATGGAATAACCCAATATCCCCCTATCTCCGTCGAAAACGACCGTTTCGGTGGAGAGAGAACCTATATCTATGCCCGCCACTACCATCCCTTCTGCCTCCCTCTAGTGTCCCTTCCAAACGGGTTTTCTCTTTTCCATAAAGGCCTTTAACCCCTCATTGGCATCATGGGTGCTCATAAGGGCCTGTTTGTAAATGATCTCGGAGCCTTGCAACGCCCTTTCGAAATCGACATCCAGCCCTACCAGCACCGCCCTTTTAGCCCACTTGAGCACTACAGGGCTTTTATCGGTGAGCCTGCTGACGAATTTATCCACCTCCTCAGTCAAACGTTCTTCAGGAACAGCCAAGTTGATAAGACCTATCCTTTCGGCCTCCTTGGCATCTATTGGATCCCCGGTTAGGATAATCTCAAAGGCCTTCTTCCAACCGATAAGTCTGGGGAGCCAGGCAACTACCATCGATGGGTACACTCCCACCTTAATCTCAGGTTGGCCGAATTGGGATTTTTCGGAGGCAATCACCATATCGCAAAATACGGCAATCTCACATCCGCCACCTAGGGCAAATCCATTAACCACGGCCAAGGTAGGCAAATCAAGCTTCATCATGATCCGGAAGATACGGTGAAAGACCTCGATCATTTCATCCATCTTATCAGGGGTATGGTCCCGCACATCCACCCCTGTAGAAAAGGCCTTATCCCCGGCGTGGGTGATAATAAGGAGTTTGAGGTCTCTTTGTCTCTCCTTGACATCCTCCAATGCTTGGTTTATCTCCCGCATGGTCTTAATATCCAAAACATTATAAGGGGGGCGATTGATGGTTATCTTAGCTACCGCATCCTTTATCTCATAGAGGATATTCTCAAATTCCATTTTCTCCTCCTTACTCTATAACCATGAGAACGGTGTCTGAAGTTACCTCATCGCCGGGTTTGACGTTTATCTCCTTCACGGTCCCCGACGCAGGGGCCACAATGGGCATTTCCATCTTCATCGCCTCCAGGGTGGCCACCTGATCGTTCTCCTTCACCTGATCTCCCTCCTTCACATTGACCGCTACGATCTTTCCTACCATAGGTACAGTCACTGGTGTAGCCATATTAGACCTCCTTTTTCCCTAGTTTTTTAGGCTTATTCATAGACCCACCCATGCTTTGTGCATTTAATAACAAAAAGGGGGAGGATGTCAAGATCTCTTAACCAACAGCCGCCAGTTCCAGCTTCTCCTGCCACTGCTGCCTAAGGACCTCCCTCAGAGGGAGGTGTTCCTCCTGGCAGAGTGTGGGGTCTCTTTCAATAAGGGCAAAGGCCTCCCGACGGGCCTGCTGCAGCAAACGAACATCTCTGATGAGGTTCGCCACTCGGAAATCGGGCAACCCCCACTGTCTGACCCCCAAAAACTCCCCTGGTCCCCTGATGGCAAGGTCCTCCTCTGCGATCCGAAAGCCGTCGGTGGTCTCTTCCATCACCTTCAGGCGACGCCATGCCTCTTTATTGACCCTCCCCTTGGTCAGCAACAGGCATATAGAAGAATAGGAGCCCCTGCCAATCCTCCCCCGTAACTGGTGCAATTGGGCTAAACCAAACCTCTCAGCATGTTCCACCACCATCACTGTGGCATTAGGACAATCTATGCCCACCTCAATCACTGTGGTGGCCACCAAGATCTGGATTTCTCCTCTCTGAAAGGCCAGCATGGTCTTCTCCTTATCTTCTGCCTTCATCCTCCCATGGATGAGCCCAACTTTATATTGAGGAAAGACCTCTCTTTGGAGATGTTGGGCGCCTTGTGTGGCATCTTGCAAATCCACCTTCTCCGATTCCTCCACCAAGGGATAAACGATGTAGGCCTGTCTGCCCTTTTCTATCTCCTCTGCCACCCTCCTGTATACCTCCCCCCTCTCCCTCCCCCGGTAGACCTTTGTGGAAATAGATCCTCTGTCCGGGGGGAGTTCATCTATGATCGAAACCTCCATGTCGCCGTAGAGGGTCATAGCTAGGGTGCGAGGAATGGGGGTGGCAGTCATCACCAACAGATCAGGCACCCTCCCCTTCCTCCTCAAGCGGGCCCGCTGCATTACCCCAAAACGGTGCTGCTCATCTACTACAGCGAGACCTAGCCTCTTAAAGGAGAGCCCTTCTTGAATAAGGGCGTGAGTGCCCACCACCAATTGGGCCTCTCCCTTCTGAATGGCCTCGTAGAGTTCATCACGCTCCTTACCCTTTATCCTACCCGTTAGAAGGATAGCTTCAACCCCAAGCCCCTCTAACCATCTCCTGAGGTTGATGTAATGTTGCTCAGCCAGAATCTCGGTGGGGGCCATCATGGCCGCCTGGTAACCATTGTCGATGGCAATTAACGAGGCAATCAGCGCTACCACTGTCTTGCCGCTGCCCACATCCCCCTGCAGCAAACGGTTCATGGGATGGGGTTTAGCCATATCCCCTTTGATCTCCTCTATCACCTTTTCTTGGGCCTTAGTCAAGGTGAAGGGGAGCCTCCTCAGGAGCCCCTCCGCCGTGGGGGTCCTGTTTACTTGAAAGGAGATCCCCTCCTGCAGGGCGATCCCCTTTCGCCGCAGCGCCATGCCCAACTCTAAGAGGAAGAACTCCTCAAAGGCCAACCGCTGGTGAGGCCGGGAGGTCTTGAGGTTTAATCGCTCAATATCGAGATAGTCTCGAGGAAAATGGACCTCACGTAAGGCATCAGCAAGAGGCATTAGGTTACACCTTGTGCTCACCTGGGGGGGGATGGGGCTGATCATACGAGGGGCATAATCTTGTACCACTTGGTGCATCACTGCCCTGAGCCTGCGCTGATAGAGACCCTCTGTTTCAGAGTATATAGGGACTATGCGGCCAAAATGTAGGGAGTCCACCTCTTTCCCTTCCACCCACTCCAGATCCGGATGATGAATCTCCTTTTGTGATCGATATCCTTTTATCTCTCCACAAAAGATGACCCAGTCCCCCCTCCTTAAGCGTCCCTTGATGTATCTGATCCCTTGAAACCACTTGGCGGTGATAAAACCGCTTCCGTCCCCCAAAATGGCCTCATAGACCTTACGGCGGCTCTTGGGATAAATCACCTCGCCGGTGGCGATCACCTCGGCATACCCCACCCCTCGCTCACCAACTTTCAGATCAGCTATGCGCTTAATTTGGCGGCGGTCCTCATATCGCAGGGGTAGGTTATAGAGGGCATCCTCCACCGTCTCTACCCCCTTCCTCTTGAGTAGAAGGGCAAGTTTGGGTCCTACTCCTTTGACAAACCGTATGGAGGTATTTAACAACTGAACAATCTGCCCATGGTTGTAAGGTTGTCCCATCTCCTCCAAGGTCAATAATTCTCTGATTTCAGAAAGCAGCTCTTTTCCCCTCCTGACTCTCGCCATCTTATCCTCTTGTGCTGCTCCTTCAAAACCAGCGAAGTTCTCCTGGAGGGCCTTGAACTTGGCCCGAATCGATGAGGCCGACGGGATAGAAATGGCCTCTTGGGCCAGGCGAACTATCAACCCTTCCAATCCCCTAATGTTGGACAGACGGGAGAAGTCGTCCTTAGAGGCGAGGATTAGCGGCTTAGTGATAGAGTCTATAATCTCGTATAATCTACCCATAAAAGTACTTCCTAAAAAACCATCTATTTATAAACTATTATTCCCTCTATGTAAACATGCTGGGGGCTTTTCATTTTCACCTTGAAAAGGGGGATAAGATGCTTACATTTAAAACAGAATCATCTCTATGTATAAATGAAGGAAATCAAGGAGGTATAAGAAATGGCGAAGGCAATAGGTATTGATTTGGGTACCACCAATTCGGTCATCGCGGTGATGGAGGGAGGGAAACCCACCGTCATCGTCAATGCGGAGGGTTCCAGGACGACTCCATCAGTGGTGGCCTTTACCAAGGAGGGAGAGCGGCTGGTGGGGCAGATTGCCAAGCGACAGGCAGTCCTAAACCCAGAAAACACCATCTTTTCTGCTAAGAGGTTCATCGGGCGCAAATACAACGAGGTCTCAGAAGAGATAAAGATAGTCCCCTATAAGGTCACCTCAGGAAAAGACAATGCCGTACGTTTCGAGGCGATGGGGAAGCAATATGCGCCCGAGGAGATATCCGCAATGGTGTTGCGGAAGCTGGCGGAAGATGCCTCCAAGTATTTGGGGGAGAAGGTTAAGGATGCCGTCATCACCGTCCCCGCCTACTTCAACGACGCCCAACGTCAGGCCACCAAGGATGCCGGAACCATCGCGGGGCTCAATGTGCTGAGAATAATCAACGAGCCCACAGCAGCGTCTCTGGCCTATGGCATGGACAAAAAGAAGGACGAGAGGATCTTGGTCTTTGACTTTGGTGGAGGGACCTTTGACGTTTCCATCCTAGAGGTAGGCGAGGGAGTAGTGGAGGTGAGGGCCACCAGCGGTGACACCCACTTGGGTGGCGACGACCTGGACAAAAGGATCGTTGATTGGATGGCTGACGAATTTAAAAAGGACTACGGGATTGACCTTCGGGATGATCAACAGGCCTTGCAGCGCCTCTATGAGGCGGCGGAGAGGGCCAAGTGTGAGCTCTCCAGCACAGTGGAGACCACCATCAATCTGCCCTTTATCACGGCGGATGCCAGCGGCCCTAAGCACCTCAATATGAAACTCACTCGGGCCAAGTTTGAGGAATTGGTCCATGACCTCATTGAGCGACTGGAAGGTCCGGTAAAACAGGCCTTGGCCGATGCCAAGCTGACGGCCAAAGATATCGACGAGGTGATTCTGGTGGGGGGTTCCACTAGGATCCCCGCCGTGCAGAATCTCGTCAAGAGGCTCACCGGTGGCAAGGAGCCCAACCAGAGTGTCAACCCAGATGAGGTAGTAGCGGTAGGGGCTGCCATCCAAGCAGGCATCATTATGGGCGAGGTAAAGGATGTGCTGCTTCTGGATGTTACACCTCTTTCCCTCGGTGTGGAGACCTTAGGAGGTGTCATGACCAGGATCATCGAGCGCAACACCACCATCCCAGTGAGGAAAAGCGAGATCTTCACCACTGCTGAAGACAACCAGACGGCCGTGGACATCCACGTGCTACAGGGAGAAAGGGAGATGGCCAGGGATAATCGGACCCTTGGACACTTCCGCCTTGAGGGGATCCCTCCGGCACCACGAGGCATCCCCCAGATTGAGGTAACCTTCGACATCGACGCCAATGGAATCCTCAACGTGACCGCTAAAGACAAGGCCACGGGGAAGGAGCAGCAAATCACCATAAGCGGGTCCACAAGCCTCTCTAAGGA
>QMLM01000068.1 GCA_003646745.1 Deltaproteobacteria bacterium
CCGGTAATATAGTCAGACCAAGCAGAGGCGAGAAAGAGTACAGCCCAGGCCACCTCCTCAGGCCTCCCCACCCTCCCAAGGGAGGTAGAGTGGATGATGGCTTCCACCCGCTGCTGGGGTAGTTGGGTGATCATATCCGTCTCTATCAATCCGGGGGCCACAACGTTTACCTGAATGTTAAAGGGACCCAACTCCCTGGCCAGGGCCTTGGTAAAGGCGATAATCCCGCCCTTGGCGGCGGCATAATTTACTTGACCTGCGGTACCTATAATCCCGCTGACAGAGGAGATGTTTACGATCTTCCCTTTTCTTTGGGGGATCATCTTGCGCACCGCCGCCCGACAACAAAGATATACAGAAGTAAGATTGACCTTTAGTACATCCTCCCAATCCCTTTCTCTCATCAACATGAGAAACCCGTCTTTAATCATTCCCACGTTATTAACCAAAATATCTATCCGTCCCGCCTCCCGCTGCACATGATCCATCATCTGGGTCACCTGGGCGGAATCGGTAACGTCTGCCCGATAAGGTATCACCTCTCCGGGAAACCTTTGGACGTCTTTTACTACGCGCTGTGCAGCTTCCTCATCCCGAGAGTAGTTCATAAAAACCCGGCATCCCCGCTGCGCCAGCAAAAGACATACGGACTTCCCTATCCCCTTAGAACCACCGGTGACTATAGCCACTTTATCTTGAAAGTCCATCCTCCTTCCTTTATCTCAAGGGGTGCATCCGGGCCCTCTTCATTTTACCCGCCAACTCCCAAAGGGGACCTCGGAGACCGAACTTGCGGATCCCCTCCATAAGTCTGGGAGAGATATTTATCTCTAACCCCGGAACGATCCAACCTCGGCGTTGCATGGCCCCCTCGGTGACGAGCTCGATAAGCCTTTCGGGCCCAATCAGCGGAGAGATATAGAATTTAGGCTCCAAGAGATCATCACCCCTTTTGATCATCCCCTCTCGCACGGCAAGCTCCTGCAAGCGGGTATAAGGATAAATTCTGATCCCCAACATTATGATTACCGCTGTAGGGGCCAAGCGGTCCATGAGGGTGAAGGTCTCCTGGACGCTCCTGGCATCCTCCCCCGGTCCCCCCAGCAAAAGATAGAGGGCAAAATTCAGATCTACTTCCCGGCAGAGGCGACAAGCGCGCACGATGTCCTCCACCCCAAACCCCTTGCCATAATTCCTCAATATCTGGGCAGAGCCCGAATCGACCCCCAGCTCCACTCCCTCACACCCTGCCCTAGCCATCAACTGGGCGATCTCAGGAGTGAGAAATCGAGGATTGACGAAGGCCGTCCACTTTATTTTGACTCCCTGAGCGATCATCTCGCGACAAAGTGCCTCCGTGTAGTCTGGGGGAAAGTTAAAGATATCATCTACAAAGTAGACATAGTCCACACCTTGATCACCCTGGAGCTGCTTTAACTCCCTTACCACCTCCCCTACATCCCTCAACCTCACCCTTTTACCCTCTAAAAGGGGATAAGTGCAGTAAATACAGTTAAAAGGACAACCCCTCTTTGTCTGGATATTGGCCATTCCCCCTTCCTCCAAATATCTCCGATTATCCAGGACATTTCTGTCCGGGTCTCCCAACGGCTCTAGAGGGTGGGGGGGAAGGAACTCATCTTTGCCTTTTATCAATACCCCGGGGATCCCCTGGGGAGAGATCCCTTCCTGCCAACTTCGGACCAATTTCACCATACTCCTTTCCCCTTCACCTACAATACCGTAGTCTACATCCAGGCGTTGCATCAGGGGCACAGGAGCCAGGGAGAAACCGGATCCACCGATGACAATGGGAGAAGAAGTCCTGCAGCGCAGTATCTCCACCACCTCTTCCAGCTCAGGCAAATAGGAGACAGAAGAAGGATAGGTGAGGTTATCCAGATTCCTCAGGGAGATACCGATCAAATCGGGGGGAAAATCCTCCAGGACCCGGATTAAATCCCCTTCAGGGTCTGAGCAGAAGCAAAGGTCTATGGCACGTACACTGTGTCCCTGGGCTTTAAGGGCTCCGGCGATATAAGCGAGGCCCAACGGGGCCACGAGGTAAGGCATCCTCTCCCGATTGGCCGAGATCAATAATATCTGCATCCTTTAAACCCTCTAAAGGTTCCCCGCCATGAAAATACCATTTTACTGAAAAGGATTCAAGATTCGAAGGTTGAAACCCCTCGATGAAAGGCCACCTCAGACCTTCACTAGCTGGTAAGGAGGAGGGTCGGCCTCTCCCTTCCTCACCCTGTCTAAATAGGAACCCTCTCTTATCTGCTGTTCAGGGTAGACCACAAGGGGAAGAGGGGGAAAATGGTACCCTTCTTTCTGCAAGGCCTCCATCCCTCTTTTAAGGACAAGGGCGGCTTGAGCTACGCTACGGCCCAAGTTGCGGGCAGCCCTCATATTAAAGACCCCGCTGGTGGGAGGCCTTGTCCTAGAGACATGACGTGTAACCCCCTTGTCTTCCAACGGACGTTGGGAATCACAGGTGTCGGCCAACCCCCCTATGATAGACCCCTGGGGAGGAGGGTCGGCAGGGAAGGGAGATGCCCCCACCACAAGCCCAGCACATACCGCCACGGCCCAGCGCCATATACTACCCAAGGCCGACTCCTGCCCTCCCCTGCGTTCGAAGGCCACGGCAATCCCCCCCACTACCTTGTAACGGATGGCCCCGGACAGAGGGGAGGCTGCGTATTGGCAAAAGGGGGTACCCCGTTCCATCAAGGCCTTAAGCTTGGCGGTGACATCAAAGGCATAAACCGGGGAGCCGATAACTATTCCATCGGCCTCCTGAATCTGACGGTATATGTAGGAGACATCATCCTCGTGTATGTAGCATATCCTCTCCCATGTGGCCCCCCGATAAAAGCCATAACACTGATAACACCCCTGGCACGGCTCCACACGCAGATCGGCCAGGGGAAGGAAGATCGTTTCAGCCCCCAACTCCCTTGCCGCCTGCAGGGCCTCCTTTACCAAGGTATCGGTATTGCCGTGTCTAGGGCTACCGGAGATACCGAGGACCTTGACCTTCAAACCCCCTCCGCTTCTCTCCTTTGCAGGGTCTCAAGATAGGCCTCGATGCGGGTCCTGATCTGTGTCTCGGAGTAGAACCGCGGGTCCCCCATATCCGACTCGAAGATAAGGGCCGGAACCCCTGTCTTCTCGGTGATGATGTCCTTTAGCTCATAAACTGCAAAGGAGACGGCCTTACAGCTGCGATTGATGAACATGAGGCTGCCATTGAGACAATAGCGTCTAAAAAGCTCCAGGGCCATATCCGCCCTCTCCTCCAGGGTGACATTGGAGAAGACCGAGACATAGTTCTCCGCCAAGGTCTCCAGGGGGTCTTTGGAAATATCAAATTCGTAGCTCCAGGCGTGGACATAGAGGGAGGTGAGAATATTGGCGCCGTAGGATTTAAGCAGGTTGAAGTGATCGCGAAATTTAAACCATATAGGGAGGTTCTCCCAGTAAAGACGAAACCTCTCATTTTCCACGACCCCGATCCCTTTATCCGCTTTCTCCTGTACTTCGTCCACCAGCGTCTGATAATAATGTACGGCCTGGGGGGTACCCCTCAGGTAAACGGTTATGGCCATATGAATAAGGGCGTCGAAGATACTGATAGGAGATGGTTTGTAGGCGGCCATATCCAGAAATTTGCGGTACAGTAAGCTGGCATCACGAGAATAGACCATTACCTCGGCCAAACGGTCATAATCGTACTTCTTGCCGGTGAGCTCCTCCAAAGCAGCGATGAGTTCCTGAAGCTGACGGATGCAATATTTCAAGATCTCTTTACGGGCACCTGGGTCACGGATCCACTGGGGGGTGTCGAAAACAAAGAGGGGGACTTTATACTTCCTAGAGAGCACTTCAAACCACTTGGTAAGGGTAAAACACTGGGCGTTGCAGGCCAGCAGAAAATCTGGATCAGGTATCCCACCCATAGGACTTTTGCCGGTGATCCGATACCCCAGATCAGAACGGGCATAGGCGCAGAGATGGCTGGTATAGCCTTTTTTCTCCATGGCCATAGATAGCTCTGTCCCCATCCGTTTGGTGAGACAGGCCACGGAATGGTTCTCCGGATAGATGGGGATGACGTCATGGGCCACGAAGAGCTCCACAGGAGATACCGCTGTAGTATAAGCCACATATTTGCCATGTTCATGAGCCGTTCGGGCATCCTGGAGATATTCCTCTGTCAACTTCCTAGAGAGCTCTTTGGCCGACATCTTTCCTCTCATCTGTTGTGCCTCATCACTCATCTCACATCCTCCCGAGTACGGATTCACAAAAGGCCTGTAGCCTAGTCTTCATCTGGGCAAGATGGGTGGTCTGATATTCCGTCTCCAGCTCCAGCAAGGGTATCCCCTCCTGCCTCATCCGCACCTTGATATCCGGAAGATCGTAGTCCTGCGATTCGCAATATTTTATGTGGATATAGAAGATGGTCTCAGCCCCCTTTTCACGATAAAGCTCTAACAGATCTTTGTAAATCCTCTCTACATCAGAGTTTATGGGGCTAAAATGAGGCTTGCGGACATGTCTTTCTGCCAGGGCCTCGGCAGGATCCCCTTCTAAGGGCACATCGTGATATATATAGCGCGAGGCGCTACAGAGATTGTCACCCACAATGTTCCCCTTTACCTCATCGATCAAGTCGTAGATATTTGGGGGCTCCACTACGATCCCAGCTATAATCAGTTTGAAGTATCCTTCCTGGCCCTGAAGATGCCCCTTCTGCTGCTCGGCCCAGTCCAGTACCTCCCGCAGGAGGCGGTTATGTTCCTCCTTGTCCATGAAAAAGGTCGCCTTAACCAGATCAAAAAACTCTCGATTGGTCATCAGTGCGGGGACTTCCCTCTTTATATCGTAGAGTTTGCGCAGAAGCGCGCGGTTTTCATTGTAAATGCGAAAACTTCGCCATAGATCATCATCGGTGATCTCCTTGCCCGTGTATTTGCCCAACTCCTTCCGCAACCTTCGGCACTCCTGTGCATACCAATCGCGGGCGCTGGGGCGGGCCACCTGTCTTGGTGCCAAAAAGTTTTCAAAGTAGTGATCGGAAAACTTCCTCTTCCATATATCACAAAGGTGCTGAGTAGTATCACACACTTGGGAAAGGATGAAGCCATCGAAAAAGTCCCCTTGATAGCCGACGACCAACTCCAGGTTGCTCCTTGCCAAAGAGCAGGAGTTATCCGGAAGCAGGGCTGCAGAATATCTAATGGGGTTATTCGTTCCCAATATCAAAAAGGGGTGCAATCCTGCCGCATAGATCAACTCCTCGGGGACATCCGCCAAGGTACTCCCGATAATCCTCTTTTTCTTCTTTAGATCTGCTAAGCGATCATAAGGGGCGTTAGCGACCTCTAATAGTTTCGTAAGAGCTCCTATTCTCATCCCTTTCTCCTCGGCCTTCGCTACACAATCCAAAGGATTCGCTCCAAAGATAGCCAAGGGTCCTCTTTGTTGTCAAGGGGACAGATAAAACAAAGAGGATCCTTACATTCGCTTTATCTCATAAGGCCTGGCAGTAAAAGGGCAATTTGAGGAAAAGCGATCAAGATGATATTACACACAATTAAGGCACCGAGCAAAGGGAATATCCCTCTAAAGATAGTTTCAAGGGGAACATCTTTGGCTACCCCACTAACTACATAGACATTTACCCCTACCGGGGGGGTGATCACCCCCATCTCCGTAATTAAGACAATGACGACCCCAAACCATATAGGATCATAACCTAGCCCTACGGCAACAGGATAAAAGATAGGAATGGTAAGCAATATCATCGCCAGGGAATCCATAAAGCAACCGCCAATGAGATAGATAAAGACTATCACCCCCATAATAGCCCATGGAGGCAAGGGCAATCCAGCCACCCAATCTGCTACGATATAAGGTATTCTGGTTACAGCTAAAAAATGGCCAAAGACCGTTGCACCTGCAACGATCACCAAGACCATACAGGAGATGCGTACACTTTCCCAAATAGCCACTAAAAACTTCTCCCAGCTTATCTGCCTTCTACTTATGGCGAGCATAAGGGTAATAAAGGCACCGGCGGCTCCAGCTTCGGTAGGAGTGAAAAAACCTTTAAACAACCCTCCCATCACCAAGCCAAAGATAAGCAACATCTCTATAACACCAGTGAGGGATTGCAACTTCTGCTTGAAGCTCGTCTTGGGACCAGAAGGACCCAGTTCGGGCTTTAGGCGGACACGAATATAAATGGTTAACATGAATAAGAAGGAAAGAAGAATGCCTGGAAGGATACCGGCGGCAAAGAGCTTACCTATGGACTGTTCGGTCATAATTCCATAGACGATAAAGATCACACTGGGTGGGATGAGAATCCCCAAGCTACCTCCGGCAGCAACCGTGCCAGTGGCTAACTCCATATCATAATTGTACCTCTTCATCTCTGGCAGCGCCACTGTAGCCATGGTGGCTGCGGCGGCATTAGTAGAACCACAGATGGCGGCAAACCCAGCACATGCCCCGATGGTGGCCATGGCTAGACCACCTGGAAGGTGCCCCAAAAAGGTATAGGCAGAATCATAAAGTCTGCGACTTATCCCTGCATGGAAGGCAATCTGTCCCATGAAGATAAAAAGGGGAACCACAGTCAAACTATAAGAGCCAAATATAACGAAGATATCTTTGGCCAAAAGTCTGAGCCCCCCCTCCAGAGAGACCAAATGACTAAACCCCACGAACCCCACCAGTGCCATCACAAATCCGACCGGCATACGGGAAAAAAGAACAATAATAAGAACGACTAGGCCGATCAATCCCACTGTTGTTGGATCCATCTCTTACTCCTCATCAATCAGATTGCAGTCCTTCGCTGAGAAAGAAGATCGGACATGATATATATCACAAAACCCTCATTCCTCCCACCTGTACCACGCCTCTGCCCCTCTGGTTATTACTAATAAGATATCTACCACAAGGACCAAACAGACTATAGCAGCAGAGAAGGCAATCCCATACAGCACTGGGAAAAAAGGTAGTTGCAGGGTTAACGACACCTCTCCTGAAGTACGCAAATCATCGCCATATCTTGCACACTCCCAAGCGAGCAGCGCAAACAGTACAACACTAAGGAGATGCGTGATAAGGTAGATAACTTCTTGAACACGAGAG
This sequence comes from Deltaproteobacteria bacterium, assembly GCA_003646745.1. Classification (GTDB taxonomy): domain Bacteria; phylum Desulfobacterota; class B13-G15; order B13-G15; family RBG-16-54-18; genus B11-G15. The sequence goes on from QMLM01000068.1 coordinate 7,177, forward strand.
GAAAACTTCGTAACCACTACCTGTACAGCTACATGGCCTCGTTCAATAGTGGTCTGGGCCATGGCAAAGCCCGCTACCACCGCACCTAAAAAGCCTACGATTTCATAGGTGCCAAGGATAGGACGTCTAAAAAGCCGCAAGAGTATATCTGCACTGGTGAGACCCATCATCCCTACCAGACACCACCCGGCCACCCAATTAAGCATTTTGGCCAACCAACTGGTCAATCTTGTAAAACCCCTCATAGCTAGCTACCCTGCTAAACAAATGAGGGGATCGCTGCATCTCGTTGTTGAATTGACAGCGACCCCCTCATTTATTGTTTACTTTTTAGCACATTTTTTGATCAATTTTTTTATCGCCTTCACATACTTCTTCCCAGGCAACCCTTTGCTCTCGACCTTTTTGATATATCCATCGATGACGGGCTGAACGGCCTTAGCCCAACGGGCGCTCTCCTTCTTAGAGAGTGGAATAATCTTGTTGCCCAGGCTGAGGGTGAACTTCCGGCCCTCCCTATCGCTGGAATCCCACGCCTCACCATGTTTGGCAATCCACTCGGCGCTGACCTCATCAAAGACCTTTTGTACATCTTTGGGCAGGGAGTCCCACTTCTTTTTATTCATCAAGACATAAAACGCAGAGGTATAACCGATGCTATAACACTCGATGGTATACTTAATTACCTCGGCCTGCTTCCACCCCTTTAATACCTCGATAGGGCTGAAGGTGGCCTCTACGACACCCTTCTGGAGCGCCTCGTAGGTCCCACCCTGCCCCATCGCAACGGGCACAGCACCAAGGGCCTTCGCCACCTTTGCACTGAA
>QMLM01000069.1 GCA_003646745.1 Deltaproteobacteria bacterium
GCTGTCCCCATTACTGTGAATTTTGTTCAGTCCCCTTTTTTTTCGGTCACCAATATCGGCTTAGGCCTGTAGATGAGGTGGTGGCGGAGATCAAAGAGATCTTGAATTACTATCCCAATCTCTATGTCTTTTTTGTCGACGACAACATCGGGGGAAATCCCCGCTACGCCAAGGAATTATTTAGAGCTTTAATCCCGCTTAAGATCCGCTGGGCCAGCTTTGCATCGCTAAAGATGGCAGAGGATGCGGAATTGCTAGGGCTAGCAGCAAAGAGCGGCTGCGTAGAGCTATTTATCGGTTTCGAGTCCCTAGAACAAACCAACTTGAATATGGCGGGGAAGTCCCGGGTGAGGACAGAGAAGCTCGCCCAGCACGTACGTGACCTGCATCAGGCAGGGATAATCGTGCAGGGAGCCTTTATCTTCGGACACGATGGTGATACCAAAGACATCTTTCGCCGCACAGTGGAGTTCGTACAAAAATCAGGGATAGAGGTCCCTGTGTTTGGGATTCTCACCCCTTATCCAGGCACCATACTCCGACGGCGCCTCATGCTGGAAAGACGGCTCCTGCCCGAGAGTGCTGATTGGCGAAAATATGACGGAAGCCATGTCCTTTTCCGCCCTGCCTTGATGAGCCCGGACGAACTTCAGGAAGGCTATCTTTGGGCCAAGAAGTACTGCTGTGCTCCCCGTTCCATAATCTCACGACTCTGCCGAGCCCCCCTAAAAAATTTCCCCCTTGCTCTAACTCTCAACTTTTCCATGTGGCGGAGCAAGATGCGCCAGATAAACACCAGATGGAAAGGTAAATTACAGGCGCCAGCAAATTGGTAGGTTTAAATGAATTCATCGATATAGAGTGTCATTCCATCGCGGGCAGCTATCACCTCTGTTCCGGTCTCTTCCTTAAGCCTTGCCGCCAGATCCCACGGTTTAGATCGCAACATGGTCATTCCGAAATGGGTCAAAATGGCCAGACGAGGCGAGATCCCCCTGATAAGCTCTCTGGCATCATCCAGGGTTAAGTGATATATATGGTCGTCTCGAGGGGCATTTCTGACTACATTGACGATAAGGATCTCCGCTTGATAATGGTCGATCAATTCGCAGAAGAAGAGGGTGTCGGTAATAAAAGAAACCCTCCCGCCAGGGATTTCAAACCTAAGACCATATGTCTCCACTGGATGAAGGTGCCTGATGGGAGTACTGAAGGCTACTTCCCCTAATGTGTAACCACCCCCTTCACTTAGGACCTCAACACCCGTTAAGTAGTCGCGCAGATACTCCAGGACGACTGGATCCGAGCTGAGGGCGTCTTGTGGGGCAAAGAGCAATCCCCTTCTTTTAAAACCACCCTCAGTCATAGCCTCAATCATCACATTCACATCGGCGGCATGATCAAGATGACGATGAGACAGAATAATGGCATCAAGCTTGGTAGGGTCGAGTTTAGGCCTGGCCGAAAGACATCTCACCAGCGCCCCTGGTCCTGGATCTAAGTAAATATTCTTCCCCATCAGAGAAATCCAAACCCCTCCAGAGGCCCTCAACTGTTTGGATACCACCACCCTCGCCCCTGCAGTACCTAAAAACTTTATGAAATTTCCTGCCATATACCAGGTATCTCCTTGCCGCAGAACTTACATCTACCCCTAATCACATTGTTGGCGAGGATGAAGTAACCTCTTCTGGCGATGAGTACCTTTTTGCAACGAGGGCAGTATGTATTTTCCCCCTCATGTCCGGGGACATTTCCTATATAGACATATTCCAAACCAACAGAAAGCGCCACCTCTCTTGCCCTCTCCAGAGTCTCCACCGGAGTGGGAGGGAGATTACGCAATTTATACATCGGGTAAAAGCGGGTGAAGTGTATAGGAACATCGGGACCGAGCTCAGCTTTGATCCAGAGGCACATCTTCCTCACCGTCTCCATATCGTCGTTCTTAGTGGGGATCATTAGATTGACCAGCTCCAGGTGGATCCCCTTGCGCCTCAAGGTCTTGATGGTCTGTAGGACAGGTTCTAGTTCCCCCTCTGTCATCTTCTGGTAATAATCCTCTGTGAAACCCTTAAGGTCAATACAGGCAGCCCCTAAACAATGCGAAAGGTCATCTAAGGGTTTGGGGGTTGATGAAGCCATTGGAGTGGTAGATGCTCAGTATTGCCTTCCTCTTCGCCAAAATTGAGACATCATACATATATTCGAAAAAAATCGTTGGTTCCACGTAGGTGGAAGCAATGGTGGGGCATCCATAATCTTTGGCCATCTGTACAACCCTCTCTGGCGGAAGATGAAAGTTAAAGGTCCTCTCGGGTACTTCTTGAGAGATCTCCCAATTCTGACAGAACTTACACTCGAAGTTACACCCGGTGGTAGCGATGGAAAAAGAAAGGGTTCCAGGTAGGACATGGAAAAAGGGCTTCTTTTCGATGGGATCTATGTGTACTGCGCAAGGGTTCCCATAGACTAAACTGTAGAGTTTTCCCCCTCTGTTTTCCCTCACTTCACAGTAACCCCTTTCACCGGGTGAGATCACGCACTCCCTCGGACAGAGCAGACATTGAACCTCTCCCCCTGGGAGTGGTTGAAAATATGGGGAAACTTTTGTCTCCACTAACCCCCATTTACCCTCCAATCTCCTCTGTTGGTATGCACACACCTCCTGCCTAAATAGGGGAGAGGCAACGGCGAGGTAAAAGAAACCTTTACCACATTTCGTTAAAAACTCCCTCCTAGAGAGCATTGCTGCCTCCATGAAACTCAGCTAATATATCTGAATCTGAGGTAGCCTCTTTGCCTGTTACTCTAGAGGTTCCTAAAATTGATCCCCCTAAATACAAATATCACCGCTGGCATCTCTTTTCAACATTTTTAAACCAGAGTATAAATCGGTTGCATTGCACAAGATAAAATGCTATAAAGACGTGGAAAATCTCAGGAGGGATGAGGACTTGCAAGAAAGGGAATCGAAGTCCATAACCTCCTCTAGGTTAAAACTTCTCACCGAGATCTCGCATTACTGCCGTCAAAAGGGGATTGATCCCCAAAAATATCTGCACTTACGAATAGAAAGACTGCCCTTTAAACTCGGAGAGGGGAAGGGGAAAGTTCCTTACCTTTTTGATGGAGAGGTAGCACAGGCCATCTCCTCTTCTTTACAGAAATTGGTGGACTTAATAAAAAAGAGACACGAAAGGGAAACGGGAACCCCCTTTCGCACCTATCTATCCTTGTCCACCTCTAGAATAGAAAGAGAAGTACTGAAAAGACACTGTTGTACCCGTGATCTGGATACCAGACCTTTGGAGAAACGGATCACTGAGGATGCGATCTACCATAACCCACATCTTGAAGCTGGAATAGTAGGAGGATGGTTCCTACAGAATAAGGAGGTAGGCAGATTTATCTGGATCATAAAAAAACTATATCTCAAGGCGATCGCAGAAGAGATAAAAAGAGGGGCAGGGGTAAACATCGCTTACCTTGCTCACCTGTGCTTGATGGCCTACCTAAAAAAGGTAAAGGGAACGCTCAAGAGGGTGAACATCAAGGGGTTCTCCTATGAAAAGTTAGAACAAGCCGTTGCCCAGGTCCTCTACTCTACAGTAAAAGAGATTCAAGCCGAGGTCTTTGACGAAATTCGTTACAAAGACCTCACCTTTGATGTCACGCAGCTGGAATATCTTATTAAAGGAAGCACAAACCCCCTTATATTCGTCGCCATAAGACCTACAATATTTAAAAATGACCTCAATCCTTACCATATAGATCAAGAGGGGTTTGAATTTCTTCAGGCCCTTTCAGAAGGGATAAACGTAGATCCTCAGGATATTGAGGGATATCTCCACGCTCTTGTGGAGCGCGCAAAAAGGGACAAAAGGGGCAGGGAGAAATTAATCGAACTTTGGTCGATAAACAGATTCCGTGAGGTGATCTTTAACTACCTCAAGGATTACGAAGACTATAGTGGCGGGTCAGATCTCTGGCTTTTTCATCTTTTTCATGACAACAAATTGATCAAAAGCGCCCTTACCGAAGAGGAAGCCGGAAAAAAGTTAGAGGAAGACTTGGCCAAGCTTATCGCTGAGGCATCCCACTTGTTGGGAAGGGAGAGGGTGCAAAAGGTCACGGCCATTGAGAATTCCTTTAAGTCACACAGGAAAGGGAGGGTTCTGAAACGGCTCTTCTTCGGTTCTAGGGAGCAAGAACAGTTAAGAGAAGTAATAGAAGGGTTCCTCCTCTATCAACTCGATGACATGTGGAGCAAATGGATCGAGGAATCGCTTCAATACCTTGAGGATCGCGAAAGTCTCAAACGCAGAGACGAATTAGAGGATGAGTATGAAAGGGGTCGTATCTACCGCTTTGCTGTAGATGCTCGCCCCATCCTTCAGGATCTCGCGGTAAAGAAAGAGGGCCACCTCTTTATGGACCTGCGTGGCTTTACTCAAAGGATGTCCAGATCAAAGGAGATCACCACCGCAGATTTTATGCTGAAAGAGTTCTTCCTTCCTGTTCTGCAGGTAGCGAAAATGTATTATACCGACGAGGGGGTGAGGCTAAACAACTTCCAGGGGGATGCTCTCTCCTTCTCCGGTAGAATAGAATCCCTCGTATCCCTCGCCCATAAGGTAAGGGAAATCTTCAATAGATACGCCAAAAAGGTGAAGGAGAAGGGAGGGTTGCTTGAAGAAGCAGACGAGATTATGGCCATTGAGAAAAGATATCAGAGGGAGAAAAAGACCATCCTCCAGGAAAGAAAGGCCATTGAAGAGAGCATCCGTGGGATCGAGAGGGAATTGAAACTAAAGGAATCCCTTAACCCTATTTACCTCCTCAAGGTCCAAGAAGAAGAATTTGACTCCAAGCTCTTTCATTACCAGCGTGAGATCATCAGCTTGACGAAGAAGATAGAGATGGAGGAAGACCCTCACCGCAAAAGGATACTCATAGACCTGAAAAAGAGCTTGTTGGCCCTTAGGGAGGGAATAAGTGAGCAGAAAAAAGAGCTGACCGAAAGCATCAGTTTAATCGGGGGGGAGGAGTTGAGAGAGGTATTTCGTTTGGTCTGCTCTGAGGAGAGGGAGGAGCTGGAGAGATTGAGAAAACTGCTCAAGGAATCTTATGATCAAGAATTGGAGTTGACCAGAAGTTATGAAAAGGAGATCGCCTCTTTAAGAGATGAAGAGGTAGAATATGGCCTCTTTATATCGTACGGGGATGCTGCTGAAACCATTGCCTTCGAGGACGAATTTTGGGGGAAGATGAATGTAGCCATTGCTGAAAAGCTCAACGAGGCAGCCAGGGGGGCGGGAAGAAATCCTACTGTTAGGAAAAGATTGGATTTGCTGCTCAGAAATGCCCGCTGGGCCAGAGGGAATCCCTATTTAGAATACCCCTTCTATGTGTTCATCGACAAAAGTTATGGGCTCTCCCTTCGGTCGGACCTGAGCACCAAGGTGGATATCGCTATACAAGGCGGGGATATGGGAACGGCGAGGGAGGTAGTGGAAGAAACCTCTTCCTTATTGATGCGCGATATCGACAAGGGGATGAGAGGATATGGGGAAGATGGATGGGAGGTCTTAACTCCCCTCAATGATATATATAACTTAGGAGAGGCAATGAGCGAAGAGGCCCTTAAAGCCTACATCAGGGAGACGAGTCCCCACAGGTACCATTTTGGAAAAGAGATAAAGGTTAACGAACTGCATCCAGAGATCCAGAGGCGTTTCTTCTTCCCTTCGACGGAATTAAAGCTTATCATAAGTGTGGAGAAAAATGGAAATAAAATAAGTTTTGACATCTTTCGGCATGTAGGAGAGTTAGTGTTTAAGGGATTTGAGGCCCAAAAGGCGACTACGGTCTACGAGATAATAAGAAAAAATTCTCCTTTTTATCAGCTCTTGGAGAGACATCACTTGCCAGCTTGGTATTCAGAAGCCCGCCAAAAGACAAAGATAGCACGGGCTGCCGAGGCCTAAATCTTTATGTTCCCCCTTCACCTCCCGTTGCAGAATCCTCTTCCCGGACAAAAAAGACAAAGGCCATAGATGGTCTCTTCGACGACTCCTTGACCACAAAGTGGATCCCGTCGAAGTTCCAACCCTTCTTTACCCATTCATTGAGGATCCTCTCCAAGACATCATCGGTTACAGTGCTTGTCTCTACCACCTTATAAATCGGCATCTTTATAACCTTATCTTTGCTTAGAATATCTCTGCAAAATGGTCTCGATGATCCGAGAAGTTGAGGCCCCCTTTACATAGGGTAAAATAAAGGTTTGTTCTACCAATTCCTTGCCCACAACCCTCTCCTCATCCCAGTCTCCTCCCTTTACCAAGATATGGGGCCGCAGATGAGAGATAAGCATAAAAGGATCAGGTTCAGCAAAGGGGACCACGTAGTCGACCGATTCTAAGGCAGCAAGGACCGCCATCCTTTCTTCTTGGGGGACAATGGGTCTGTGCTGCCCTTTTATCTGTTTTACTGAGGAATCGGTATTTACCCCAACTATCAAGACATCACCTTTGAGACGGGCCTCTTCAAGATAGACCACATGTCCCAGATGTAGGATGTCAAAACAACCATTGGTGAAAACGATGCGTTTGCCCTCGTCTTTCAAGTCCTCAATGATCCTCTTTAATTCATCCCTCTCTTTTATTTTGTTTCGGAAAGATCTCAACTATTCTCCCTCCAAGAAGACCCGATAGGCCCGAAAGGTTTCATATATATCTCCTTTGCTGGCCACCTCAAAGGGGGAGTGTATTCCCAACAGTGGGGTGCCACAATCGATGATATCCATACCATATATGGCGAGATATTTGGCCACCGTCCCCCCACCTCCCTCATCAACCTTGCCCAGCTCTCCCATCTGCCAGGTGATCCCCTCGCGGTTAAACAACTCCCTGATCTCCCCGACATATTCGGCACTGGCGTCACTGGAGTAATATTTCCCTCCAGCCCCGGTGAACTTGCTCAGACATACCCCATAACCTATCTTGGCATTATTCTGAAGCTCGTGAACGTCTTTGTAGTTGGGGTCTACCCCCGCTGTCACATCGGCGGAGAGGGCCTTGGAGTTAAAGAGCACCTCCCTGATAAGGGCATCGCTGGGGGCCTTACCTGCAGCCCTCAGGATATCCATCAGAAAGAGCTCCAGAAAGCGTGACTTGGCCCCGGTGTTTCCCTCACTGCCTATCTCTTCTTTGTCCAAAAAGAGGGCTACCGTCGTGTGAGGGGGATTAACGACCTCCTCCATAGCCTTAAGGGAGGCGTAGGCACAGGCCCGGTCATCCTGGCCGTAGGAAGCCACAAAGGCACGATCAAAACCTATATCCCTTGCCTTACTGGCGGGGACCAGCTCGAGCTCAGCGCTTAGGAAATCTTCCTCTATGAGACCATATCGCTGATGAAGAATCTCCAGTACCCTGAGCTTAACCCTCTCTTTGGCCTCTTGATCGGGATGGGGAAGGTGACCTGCAAGGATGGTAAGTTTTTCTCCCTCGATGGCTTCCTTCAACTTCTTCTCCTCCTGGACCTTTCTGGACAGATGCGGCAACAGGTCACAGATGGTAAATACCGGATCACCCTCCTCCTCACCTATCTTGATTTTTAACTTCTCCCCATTTGCCTTGATGATGACCCCATGTAGGGCGAGAGGTTGAGCCATCCATTGATATTTCTTGATCCCTCCATAATAGTGGGTCCTGAGCAGAACCATATCGAGATCTTCGTAGAGGGGGTTCTGTTTCAGGTCGAGTCTGGGCGAGTCGATGTGGGAGACTATGATCCTAAGCCCTTCTTCAATGGGCCTTTCCCCCAAAGTGGCCAACCCAATGCTCTTGTCCTTATTGAGGCGATAGATCCTCCTGTTATTTCCATCTTCCGAGGCCGCACGGAAACCCACCCCTTGGGCCGATTTGAGGATCTCCTCAACAGCTTCCCTTTCGGTCTTTGCCTCGTTCAAAAACGCCTTGTA
>QMLM01000070.1 GCA_003646745.1 Deltaproteobacteria bacterium
CCTTCCTCTTGACCCCCCTCTTTTTTATCTCCTGGGGGATGGAAGGAGGTGAGAACCCTCTTCTGTGCCACCCCTGAAAGGATTTCCTTACGTACTTCACTACTTCCTCCCACCTTGCATCCCCCACTACAGCCAAGACCATGTTCTGGGGGACAGCATATCTTTTATAATATCTCACCAGATCTGTGCGTCTTATTCGCTTTATCGTTTCCTCCTCTCCCAACACGTCTAGGCGATAAGGATGCTTCTTGTAAAGGGTTTCACGGAGAAGCCGTATGGTCCAAGGGATCATCCTGTCCCTCTCTTTGCCCAGGGCCGCAAAGATTTCCCCCCTTACCTTTTCCACCTCCTCAGGGGGGAAGGTGGGTTTTGTGATCACCTCGGCCACCAGCCTTAAAAGATGAGGAAAGTCTTTGCTCAATCCTTTTGCTTGCACTCCAAAGCTGTTGCGCCCTGAAAAGGTCTTAAGGATTGCCCCGATGGAATCCACTTCTTGGGCAAAGCTGAGGGCAGAATATGACTTGGTGCCCCTGGTCAACATCTCGGTCAGGAAGTGGGTAAGCCCTGCCTTATCTTCTTCTTCAAACCTCACCCCTCCCAGAAATACCCCGCATATCCCCACTACAGGCAGCGAGTGGTCTTCTTTAAAAAGGAGGGTGATTCCGTTCTCCAATACCTCCCTCTTCATTTCCCCCATCTGCTTTTGAGGTGTAGATGTTACCTCAAGCTCCTTCACTATTTCCTCTAAGGCATGGGGGTCTGTTATCTCCTCTTCGGCCTCAGGCAGCAACAAGCAGAGGGTAAGGTTTTCCAGGCGAAGATACCTCTTGGCCACTTCCCTGATTTTTTCTCTTTTTACCTGCAAGATTCCTTGTAGGTACTCCTCTTCTTTTGTGGCATCCCCCATAACCACCTCGAAGTAGCCGAGCCCTCTAGCCTCTCCTTGGGCTGTCTCCCTATCGTAGGTGAAATCCGCCTCCACCATTACCTTGACCTTCCTCAGGTCTTCTGTTCCTATGCCCCTTATCTTTATACGTCTAATTTCCTCTATGATCCCTTTGATCCCTTTCTTAATCGCTCCTGCCCTAAATACCCCTCCGATCACAAATAGCCCTGGGTCTTTAGGGGTAAAGGAGTAGGCGTAGATGGAACTGACTACCCCCTGCTTAAACCTTAATTCTCGCTGCAAGCGCGATGATTTTCCCTGCCCCAATATTGCGGCCAAAAGATCGAGGGCGAATACCTCCTCATTCTTTATGCTGGGAATGTGAAACCCGAGGGCAAAGTATCTCTCTTTCACCTCTGAGCGCAGGATAAAAGGTCGAAATGTATCCTGAGGTGGTTCTGATGTCCTTTTTCTCGGGGGGAGGGGGTGAGAAGAGAAGGTGAAGAGGCCTCTTAGCCTGGACAATATCTCATACGCCCTGAAGTCACCTACCCCAACAAAGATCATATTCTGCGGTACATACCACCTTTTGTAATAGTTGATGACCTCTTCCCTGCTGAATTCCTTTACATTTTGCACAGATCCTATGACAGGCCTTCCATAGGGATGGTGTCGAAAGCTATTTCTGAAGAGGACCTCATGGAGCTTGTGTCCGGGATCATCTTCCCCCATCTTTATCTCTTCGATCACCACCTCCTTTTCCCTGGCTAGCTCCTGCGGGTCGAAGGAGGGGTTTTGAAGGGCATCGGCCAGAACCTCTAGAGCCTTTTCTTGGTAGCGGCTGGCGATCACCACGTGATAAACGGTGTAGTCATAGCTTGTATAGGCGTTAATAAATCCCCCATATCTCTCAATAGTTCCAGCTATCTGTCCTGCCCTCCTTTTGTTTGTCCCCTTAAAGACCATGTGCTCGATGAGGTGTGATATCCCTGCTTCCGCAGGGGCCTCGTCTGCGCTTCCCACCTCTACCCATACCTGAAAGGCAGTCACCGGGGCCGTGTGTCTTTCCCGCAGGACAACCCTCATCCCGTTTTCCAGTCTACATCTAAGAATCTCTTCTGCCCAACAGAGGGTGGGGATTAGAAAGGAGATGATGAGAATTGTTAAAACGGACTTCCTCTTCATATCTTATTCCTCCCTAGGTCTTCTCGTCTGAAAGACTATGCCCCCTCCTTCCCTCTGTCAAGATTCTTATTCTTATATCTCTTGATTTTCCCTCCAAGACCCGCTAGGATTAATTAGAAGGGGGTAAACATCGATGATGAGAGGGATTGAGTGGGAGACCTTTCGAAAACTGCGGGGGAGCAAGAAAAAAGAGTACTTCTTGCGCAACGGAAACATCTTTCATGTCATCATGTCTCAGCAATTCGACCGGAAGTTTTTGGATGAGATATGTGAGCTTGCCACCAAGATAAGGGGGATTTCCAAGGGCAACAAGGGGGTAAGATTTCTTCAGTCTCTTCTTCAGGGGAAAAGGGCGATGTTATATTTTGTCCAACCTTCTACCAGGACCTTCCTTTCCTTCATGGCCGCCTGTCAGATTCTAGGCATCCAGTGTTCCGAGGTGAGGGATACCTCCACCTCCTCGGAGGTGAAAGGTGAATCCCAAGAGGACACCGTCAGGACCTTTAGCAGCTATGTGGACCTCATCATAATGCGTCACCCCCAGGCGGGGTTCGCCGAGAGGATTGCCTTTCTCCTGAATCAAATCGGCAGGCCGGTTCCGGTCATCAACGCCGGCTCGGGAAGAGATCAACACCCCACCCAGGCCCTGCTGGATATTTATACGTTGCACCGTTCCTTTGAGAACTATGGGGGGATTGATGGCAAAAAGATCGCTTTTGTAGGGGACCTGCTAAGGGGCAGGACGGTGCGGTCACTGGCTTATCTTTTGAGGAATTACAAAGGGGTAAAGCTTTATTTCGTCGCCCCGAAGGATTTACAAATGGGAGAAGACTTAAAAGAATACCTAAGGGAGCAAAGCGTTGACTTTGAGGAGAAAGACGACCTTGAGGAGGTCATCCCCTTGGTGGATGCGGTCTACATGACGAGGATCCAAGATGAATACGATGAGGCAGGTGAGTCAAAAAGGATAGATTACTCCAAATATCACTTTAAGAGAGAGTATTTGAAGATCCTGCCCCCTAACGCCATCATTATGCATCCCCTGCCCAGGAGAGAGGAGATACCCGTGGAGATTGATGAGGACAAAAGGGCTATGTATTGGCGCCAGGTGCGCAACGGAATGTGGGTCAGGGTGGCCCTTATCGCCAAGATTTTTCGCAAAGACAGGGATATCATGGAATACTAGTGGATAAAGTGACCGATCCTCTTCCAGCGGACTTTGTACAACAGCGAGGGAGCCCGCCAATCCCAGGACCAATAGATAATGAAGGCCTTCCCCAATACATCTTTGAGGGGGACGAATCCCCAGTAGCGACTGTCTTGGCTGTTGTCTCTGTTATCTCCTAGCACAAAAAGGGATTCAGGGGGGACGATTACAGGGCCAAAATTCTCCTTCGAAGGCAAGCTCCAAAATGGGTCATTGCTATAAACACCCCAGGGATCCTCGAGGAGGCGATCATTTATGTAGATTTTATGCCCCCTGATCTCCACTTTTTCACCCCCGAGCCCAATGACCCTTTTGATGAAATCTTTGCTCCTGTCGCGGGGGTATATGAAGACTATAACGTCTCCCCGATGGGGTTTTTTGAGTGTGAAAAGCCTTTTGCCGATTATAGGTATCCTGATCCCATAGATGAACTTATTGACCAATATATGATCCCCCACCAAAAGGGTGGGTTCCATGGAGCCGGAGGGGATTTTGAAGGCCTGAACGACGAATGTCCTGACAAAGAGGGCGACAAGCAGTGCAATGACAAAGGTCTCTATATATTCTCTCGCCTTGCTCTTTTTGCTCATTTTGGGCATCCGTTCATTACCTCCTTTCACTTGATCTTAGAAGACCATTTCCCTCATGGTTCTGATACTACTCTGGCCCCCTTAATACCCTCCTGCGCTGAGATCCTTTTCTTTATCCTTTGTGCCTCCTTTAGGGTTTTATACCCCCCCAGCCTGACCCTATACCAGAGACCTTTATTCTCTATTTTTACAGGGGTCACGCAGGCCTTGTATCCTTTCTTTATTAATTTATCTCTAAAGGAGTCAGCCCTATCCTTTTTCTTGAAGGAGCCGACTTGGACAAAGTAAAGGCCTTTTTGTGCTAGGGCCTTCTTGACCTGCTTACTTTTGTGGGTCGGTGTAAGGCCTACCTCTGCCTTTTTCCTCTCTTCTTTCCTTGTCTTTTTCTCCTGTGTCTCTTTTTTTGTCAGCGTCTCATAAAAGGTAAACCGCATCTTTTGTTCTTTTTCCCTCGCCACAGCAGGGGTTTCCTTAGTAGCAGCGGTGGTTTCTTTCTCTTTATCTGTATTGGTTTCAGCTTGGGTAGATATACTTTGTGAGATACGTACCTTTTCCTTCTGGAGGTGTATGCCAACTATTACCCCAAGGATGAAAACCACAAAGACAAAAACCATCCCTCCCATTATGGCAAAGAGTCGCTTTAGCTGACGGCGCTTCTGTACCTTAGAGATAGGCTCCTTGTAGTCCTCCATTACATCTGCTCCGGTGCAAGGACTCCTAGCAATTCCAAAGAACTTCGCAACACCCCTTTAATGATCTTAACTAATAAAAGCCTGGCCTTTGTCATCTCTGTATCCTGTGATATTATACGGTATCTATTGTAATAACCGTGAAATAGTCCGGCCAGATCTTGCAGATAAGAGGTTAGGCGATGGGGTTCTAAGGAGAGGGCCATTCCCTCCAAAAACTCAGGGAAGATGGCCACCCGTTTTGCCAATCCCCTCTCCTGTGGTAGGCGCAAGAGGGAGGTGTCTACCTCGTCGAAGGATGGTATCTTTACTTCCTTCTCCGCCGCTTTCTTGAAAATGCTCGCTATCCTAGCATGGGCATATTGTACATAATAGACGGGGTTTTCCTCACCTTGTTTTTTGGCCAGCTCCAGATCGAAGTCCAAAGGAGACTCCGCCCTGCGCAACATGAAGAAATAACGGCATGCATCCACTCCCACCTCATCCATCACCTCCCGCAAAGAGGTGAACTCCCCTGCCCGTGTGGACATACTTACCTGTTTTCCTCCCCTTAACAGATTTACTAGCTGTACCAGAATGACCTTAAATCTAGATTTTTCGTACCCCAGAGCCTGGATAGCTGCCTGCATACGGGGGATGTAGCCATGATGATCAGCCCCCCAGATATCTATTAAGAGGTTATACTCCCGTTCATATTTCTCCTTATGATAGGCGATATCCGAGGCGAAGTAGGTGGTGGTGCCGTTGGCCCTGACTACCACTCTGTCCTTTTCATCGCCAAAGAGGCTGCTTTTAAACCAAAGGGCACCCTCCTGTTCGTAGACGAGGCCTCGTTTTCGTAATTCCTCTAAAATTCGAGTGACCAACCCCTCCCGGTAAAGATCCCTTTCTCTGTACCACCTGTCAAAACGGACCCGAAATCTTTTTAAGTCATCCTTTATCCACCCCAAGATGACTTCTGAGGCCTTTTGTCCAAAGAGGTCCACGACCTCGCCCTCAGACAGAGGAAGATATTTGTCACCCTCGGTCTCTTTGAACTGACGAGCGATCTCCTTGATGTATTCACCTCTGTACCCATCAGTGGGGAGCTCAACCTTTTTCTCCCACTCCTGTAGATAACGGATGTATACGGACCTGCCTAAAAGTTCCATCTGAGTCCCGATATCGTTGATATAATATTCTCGCTGTACCTCATAACCGACCTTTTCCAAGATGTTGGCCAGCACATCTCCGAAGGCAGCGATCCTTCCGTGTCCGATGTGCAGAGGACCAGTAGGGTTAGCACTGAGAAATTCCACTAATACCTTTTTGCCCATTCCTACCCCCCCTGCACCATACCTCTCCCCTTGTCGATCTGCCTCCGCTAAGAAATGGCGCCAATAGTCCTCCTTGAGAAAGAAGTTTATAAAACCAGGTCCAGCCACCTCTACTCGCTCGATGATCCCTGGCTCATCTTCTAGCCATCTTACGATGATATCAGCTACCTCACGAGGGGACCTCCTCTGGCGGGAGGCAATGGTCATGGCGATGTTAGTGGCGTAGTCACCATGCCTTTCCTCCTTTGGGTACTCCAACATTACAGGGGGGAGGGGCCCATCGGCCAATTCCCCTCTCTCACGTCCCCTTTCGATGGCCCGCATGATGATCTCTCTCAGACTTTTTTTCATCTCTGATAAGCTCCGTAAGGCTGGTATATGCCTCTGGCCTTCGATCCTTCAAGAAGGGCCATTCCCTCCTCGCCCTCGACACCTCTTCTAGGGCGATATCCACCAGCAGGATCCCTTCATGGAGGCCTGTTGGTTCGTCCACCAGATCTCCCTCAGGGGAGAGGCAGAAGCTCATGCCATAGAAATCTTGTCTGGGTTCGCTCCCAACCCTATTTACCCGCAATATAAAAAGGCCGTTGACGATGGCGTTGCCGGCCATTACCTTCAGCCATCTTTGTTGAGAGGCAAAGGCAGCCGCGGTGGGAGCAAATACGAGCTGGGCACCCTGCAAGGCCAAGGTCCTGACACCTTCGGGAAAGAAGTTGTCCCAGCATATCTGAACCCCTATCTTGACAAATCCAAGGTCAAACACGGGGAATCCCTTGTCCCCAGGGGCAAAGTAGGCCCTCTCCTCCCACAATGGTATCTGAGGAATATGTATCTTCCTATATGTGCCCAGGATCTCTCCTGCCTTATCAATTACTGCAGCCGTATTAAAATATCTATCGCCGTCCCTCTCGAAGAAGGGGCAGATTAAGGTCACCTCCTTCTCCTTTGCCAAGACCCGCATGGTCTGCATGGTGGGACCATTCAAATCCTCCGCCAGAAGGAAATTATCTTCATTGATATCCCTGGGGAACCAATGGGTATTGAATAACTCCTGGAAGCAGATGATCTGGGCTCCTTTTTCTGCAGCGAGCTCCCCCATCTTTAGGGCCTTTTGGATATTGTGTTCTTTGTCTTCTCGGCAAGCCATTTGTACTCCGGCGATCTTAATCAACATCACCCCTCTCATTCGAAGGATGGAACAAATTACATCAAATGTCCTTCCTTTGTCAAACCCACAACTGCTAGAATATAATACCCCCTTACCAAATGGAAAGTTTTCCTTGACATTAAGCAAAAAGATGACTATAAAAAAGACCTCATACTAAGGAGGTTGTGATGTCCAGAGTATGTGAGATATGTGGTAAGGGCCCTCTCAGGGGACACAACGTTAGCCATGCCAACAATAAGACCAAAAGGGTCTGGCGGCCAAACCTCCAAAAAATCAGGGTTTTCCATCAGGGGAAGGTTGTCAGAATGAGAGTTTGTACCAAATGTATTAAGGCAGGTCGGGTCATCAAGGCCCCAAGGGTTCCTGCCACCCCTTAATCCGCTCTACCCTCATTACCCCCTTTATCTTCTGCAAGGAATTGATCACCTTTTTTAACTGCTTTAAATTCCCGATCTCTATGTCAAAGGTACTCACCGCATTCCCGTCACCGGTGGTCTTGATCTGGGCCCCGGTGATGTTGACCCCGTTGCCGGAGATGGAGGAACTGATGGCAGCCAACATCCCTTTTCTGTCGGTAGAGTAGACCCGAATTCTGGTTGGGAAGGTAGTGTCTCCCTCCAGGGCCCAACGCACTTCTATACGCCTTCTGGGGTCAGCAGCGAGGGCGTTAATGCAATCAGCAGTGTGGACGGTTACCCCCCTCCCCCTCGTGATAAAGCCTACTATCCTGTCTCCTGGCAGGGGATTGCAGCATCCGGCGAACCTCACTAGGACATCGTCTATACCGTCGATCTTGACAAGCCCTTTAGATCGCGGGGTCATCTTCTTGATAACCCGCTCCAACAGCCTGCCTTCATCTTCCCTCTTTTCCTCTATTTTGGCCTCCTCTGGGGCCAAGCGCCCGATCACCTGCTGAGTGGTTA
>QMLM01000071.1 GCA_003646745.1 Deltaproteobacteria bacterium
GAGGTCCCTTGCTGCCAAGGGCTACCCGTGATCATCAAAAAGGGGATGGAGTTGGCGGGCAAAAGGGTCCCCATGGAACAGATAGTGATCAGTACGAGGGGTGAGATCTTGGAAAGGGAAAGGTTGGTAGCTTAAGCCTATATATATTTAGGTTGATCTTCTAGATGATAGTTTTTATAGTTCTTGGGAAGATTTTTTGTTTAGAAGGCCGACGAAAAGGAGGTTAAAGATGGGTCGCAGGGTCTACATAGAGAAGGAGGAGTGCATTGGATGTGGTACTTGCGAGGAAATATGTCCAGAGGTCTTCAGGCTCAATGAAGAAGAAGGGTATGCAGAAGTCATTGAACCAGAGGGGGGGCCTGAGGAGCTTATTGAAGAGGCGATAGATGCATGCCCGGCGGAATGCATCCACTGGGAGGAGTGAGTTGAGATTTAAGACATTTTTAAATCATTTGGGGCAGTTCTTACCTGTTTACTACTTTAGAGGGCGCGCATTAATTGCCACGATTACAACCTTGGCATCAATAATACCGCCTTCCCTTTATACTTAAGTAAATTTCATATTTTTTATATATTATGTGGATTTTATTTATTCATCATTGACTTAAATCAAGAGTTTTAAATTCGTTTATTTTTTAATTTGCATGCGGAAGGTTTATCCAGGAGCCAAAAACCCTTCATTTCTCTCCCCCGGATGTCGAAATAGTCTTGACCACTCTTCTCTTCTTATCTATGTTAACAAAAAAGGTGGTTTAGTTAGAAAAAAGTTTTATAGATGATGAAAATGAGATTTATTATATTTATGCTTCTTCTCTTTTTTGCCTTTCCTGCTTATTTATTTGGTACCGAAGAGTATGCGCAGCAGACAGGCAAATCTTGTGAGGTATGCCATGTCGATCCCACCGGTGGTTCAGAGCTGACGCCGGAGGGCGAGGCATTTGCGGATGATCTCCAGGCAAAGGGTCTATATAGACCTCTTACGACCGAAAAGCGAATCTTCAGGTTGATCATCGGTTATCTGCACATGATGACGGCGGTTATCTGGTTCGGTACCATCTTATATGTCCACATCTTTCT
This sequence comes from Deltaproteobacteria bacterium, assembly GCA_003646745.1. Taxonomy (GTDB): domain Bacteria; phylum Desulfobacterota; class B13-G15; order B13-G15; family RBG-16-54-18; genus B11-G15. The sequence continues at coordinate 1,078 of QMLM01000071.1, forward strand.
CAAGCCCGCCTACGCCTCTAAAGGACTTCCAAAAGGGGAATTGATACTCGGCTGGAGTTCAATGGTGATCATGGCTGTAACAGGTACACTCCTCACTCTTGCCAGGGTATCATCCTGGGATGCGCTCTTTCACACGAGGTTTGGCGTTCTCCTCTCGATTAAGATCTGTTTGTTCCTTTTAATGGTCGTATCTGCTGCTATTGTGACCCTTATAATTGGCCCAAGATTAAGGAAGAGGAGGCGGCTTGAGGCTCAACAAATCAAGCATGATCTGACAGTAGATGAACTTGCCCAATTTGACGGGAAGGATGGCAGTCCTGCCTACATTGCTTATAAAGGCAATATTTACGATGTCTCCGATAGCAGACTCTGGAAGGACGGCACCCATCTAAGGAGGCATATTGCCGGCCTCGACCTGACCAATGCTCTCGGCCAGGCGCCCCATGGTGAGGATAAAGTTATTTCTCTTCCCCTAGTAGGAAAACTTATTGAGGTGAAGGAGAGGGTTAAAAGACCCCTCCATGAAAAGGTCTTCTATTTTATAGCACATATGAATCTTGTCATTGTATTTCTCATCATATTTATCATCTCGCTGTGGAGATGGTGAATATGGTCTTGAACCCAATGGTCTGGGGGCTGGCTTCGCTTAGATCCCCCTATTTTGTTGACTTAAGTCAAGGAATTTTGAAGGTATAAGTTTATATATTATCTCCGTGAATTAAATAAAAAGGAGGGAGAAATGGTCATGAGACAAATTGTGTTTGGATGTTTGATAGGTTTTATTGCCTGGATGCTCTTCGGCACAAATATTGTAATGGCCAAGCCATCTAATTGCGAGAAGTGCCATGCCCAGGTGACCCCTGGGATTGTTGAGGACTTTAATCATGGAAAGATGGCCAAAAAGTTGACCTGTAAGAGCTGTCATGGCACAAAACATATCGGCGAAAAGGATATAGAGGAGGCCGAGCTACCCACGATAAGTACATGCAAGAAGTGCCACAGAAGGCAGGTCAAACAATATATGAGCGGGAAACATGCAAAGGGTCTTATAGCGGTAACCGCTTTGCCAGGGTTTGCGCATAAGCAGCCAGAGGCCTATATAGCAGGTCAAAAGGGGTGTAACGGTTGTCATAACCTGGGGATAACGGACAGTAGCGTGAGGGAAAGTGAACTGAGGAAATATTACAAATACGGGATGGACTGCCAGAATTGCCACACGAGACATGCCTTTTCCAAGCAAGAGGCAAGGCAGCCTGAGGCATGTAATAGCTGTCATACAGGATTTGATCATGCCCAGTGGGAATTTTGGTACCATTCCAAACACGGCTCCGCTTACCTCCTTGACAGAGAGGCCCACAGAGGACCTACCTGTCAGGACTGTCATATGCCAAAGGGGAACCATCGGGTGATCACGGCCTGGGGATTTCTCGGTCTTAGGCTTCCTGAGAAGGACAAGGAATGGTTGGGATATAGGGTTACGATTCTGAAGTCCTTAGGTATCCTAGACAATGAAGGAAAACCCACAAAGAGGCTGGATATAGTCAAGGCAGGCAATCTCGCCAGATTGACAGAGGAGGAGTGGCAGAGGGAGCGAGCGGCGATGCTTCAAAGGTGCCAGGGGTGTCATTCATCAAACTTTGCCAAGGAGAACCTGAAGAACGCTGACCTTATGCTCAAAGCGGCGGACAAAATCTTCGCTGAGGCAATAGAGACAGTGGCGGCCCTTTACAGGGATGGCATCATTGAAACAAAGACAAATCAGGCCACCTTTCCATATCCTGATCTTTTAAACTTTTATGAGGTGGATACTAAGATAGAGGAAGTTCTCTATGAGATGTTCATGGATTACAGGATGAAGACCTTTCAGGCAGCCTTTCACATAAATCCTGACTATACGACATGGTATGGCTACGCTCGATTGAAGGAATCCTTGGTAGAGATAAAGGAACTGGCAGAAAAAATGAGGGCAGAAAAGTAGAAAGACTATTATTGGTTATTTTACCAATACATATGAATAGTAAAGCATCCAACCTGTTACAATTTGTGTTAAAGCAAGGGATAAAACAATGACGTTATTTATGCCATGTAGTAGGGGGAGGGTATTTAGCCTACCCTTGAAGCGATTCATATAGAAGCCGGAAAATAGTCCAAAGGTGATGAAGGGGAGCATGAGGAGGGCCATTTTGCCATGTACCCCAGTTATAAGAAACCTGCGCCAGCGGATACGCGCTATAGCAAGTCCTCCTATCAGCATCCAAGCTCGCCAGATCTGTATTATCTCTTTCATTGGGAGGCTGGGACTGCCATCTCAAATACTTCATCGGGGTCAAAATGGAGGATGCTCATTAAGTGCCTCCTTCTGTATCTGTATTGGGAGACATAGTGAATGTCCCTGAGCTATCCTGCGATCGAGCATGAACAGGGTTTTACATTTAGGTCTTCCACAGCTTATGCAGATTACAGTACTCACGGGCCTCGACCTTTTCGGCCTTGATGTCGAAGGTAGCCTCCGGGGCATCACCAGGTCTTAGGAACTGGAGGTAAGCCTTTCCATCAGCGATTACCTCGATCCATTCGATGTAGTGTTTATCTTCCATGGGGTGAGCGACACTTCCCACCTTCACCTTGACGCCGCTTGGGGTCTTTTCCACCACCGGGACGTGCTTCTCTTTGGCGGCATCCACAGTATTTTCCTCCAACAGCTTCATAGGTTGCCCGCAGCATACCAACTCCCCCTTACCCTCATGGAGGACCTCTGCGATGTTGCCACAGATCTCACACTTGTAAATCTGCAATCTCTTCGTCATGGTTTTACCTCCTTAATAATTTTTGTTCCTTCATAGCTAAGATCCCTTAATCCTCCGAGCCACCCGTTGGCCCAGTTCCTCGCAACCGTTGAGGGCGTCCTCATCGGGGACAAATCGCACCTGTAACTCTTCAGTTACCTCCATCCCTGCGGCCTGGAGGTCTGCTTTGAGGGCCTTCACCGCCCCTCCTCCCCAGCCATAAGAGCCATGGGAACCTCTACAAAAGCGAGGGTCTTTCCACCCAGATCCAGGGCATCCCCTGTCTTTACCACCCTTAAAGGGATCTCCCTGCCATAGTGCAGCCTCAATTCCTCCTCGGCCCTGGGGCTGCAAAACACCTCCACCCCAGGCAAGGCCTCCTTGAACTGTGGCAAAGAACCTGAATGATCCATTTCCACATGATTTACGATTAGATAATTTATTCGCTGGGGGGAGATTATCTCCTCTATCCCGCTCATCATCTCCCGAAAAAAGGGTGCCTTGACGGTGTCCACCAGGGCAACCTTCTGCCCCATTATTAGATAGGCATTATATGTGGTCCCTTTGGGAGTACTATATCCATGGAAGTCCCTAATATTCCAATCTATGACCCCGACCCAGTAAATCCCTTCTTTGAGCTCTATCTTCATATCCTTCCTTTAATCCACTTTACTCCTCGGGTTCAAAGTCGTCTTTGGCTGCTCCGCACACAGGGCATACCCAATCGTTGGATAACTCCTCAAAAGGGGTGCCGGGGGCAATCCCGCTATCAGGGTCCCCCTTATCAGGATCATAGATGTAGCCACATACCGTACACTTGTACTTCTTCATCAGTCTTTCCTCCTTATTGTTGTTTTTCATCTACATAGGTAGGCGCCGTCTTGGGTGTAGTACCCCTTTTGACTTGGTGGTAATAGGCGTAGGTCATGGGTTCCCCCTCCTTGAAGACCTGAGCCTCCACCACCTCTGCTACGAAGATCGTATGGGTTCCTACATCCAGCTCCTTTGTCACCTTCCCCTCCAGATAGCCCAAGGTGTGCTCCAGAAGGACAGGACAACCATTGTTGACTAGCTGGTAGGACAGGCCATCGAATTTGTCCGTCTCCCGGCCAGATTTAAATCCGAACCTCCCAATAAGGTTTAAAGGAGCTTCCTGCGAGAGAATTGAGACGGCAAATTCGCCGCTTTCCATGATGAATTCATGGGTTAGGTTCTTTTTATTGATGCATAAAACGATTTGGGGAGGTTCTGAGGTTATCTGCATCACAACATTGGCCGTCTGGGCGTTTATGCGATTTCCCTTTTTGGAGCTCACCACATAAAGGCCATAACTGATTTTGCGTAAGATCTTGGTGTCCATGGCTTTATCTCCTCAAACTGATTTTAGCTTCCATCTAACCCAGCTTTCTCTTTTTGCCGAAGCCAACCTACTGGGTCGGTAAGGTACTCTATAGAGTCCATGATCTGCAGGTAGTGTCCCCGTTCTTCGTGAGAAAGGGTTAGATAAAAGCGCCTCTCCTGAGGGTTCGAGGTCTCTGTAGCAAGGCCTTCATAATATTTTACGCTTTTCTCCTCTCTGTCCATGGCAAAACGCAGGGCCTCCAGATCGCCAGGGGAGGCTTTAGCCTTCTCCATAAGGGACTCCTGGAAGACCTTTTGAAGCTTTGATGTATCGTTTACAGAGGTAATCCACTCCCCAAAGGCTTCATTCTTTTTAAGTCTTTCATATATCTCCCGTATCTTCTTGACGTGCAGATCTTCCTCTCGTGCAAGCTCCTCGAAGATCTCTTTGGCCAAGTGACTCTGAGACCTCTGCGCTGCTTCCAGATAGAACCGTTTCCCCTCCTGTTCCATCTCTATAGCCCTTTTGAGGGCTTCTTCCTTTTTCTTTTTCATATCTTACCCCTTAAGGATATTTTTAGTGTATATTGCATACTTGCCAACTGGCCCTACAGACTCTATAAATCAAAGCTTCATCTTTTTCTTCATTAGAAGGCCATCTCTGGCTTCCAGACCTCCCACACTTTGCCTACCAAGTTGGGGCCGGGTTTTAGGGTTACTTTCCCTGGCTGCCAGCCAGAGGGTGTGGCCTCTGCGCCTTTGGTCTTGCGGACGTGCTGGAAGGCCTTGATCTGCCGGATCAGCTCCGCCACGTTGCGACCGACAGGAGGAGTTAAGATCTCCATCGCCTGGATTACTCCATCCGGGTCAATGAGAAAGCGCCCCCTTATATCGACGCCCGCATCTTCGTCGTACACCCCATAGACGCTGCCGATGCGCCCACCGGCATCCGAGAGCATGGGGAATGGGACCCCTCCTGGAACCATCTTTGAGAGTTCTTCCCCTTGCCATATCTTATGGGTGAAGCGGCTATCGGTGCTCATCGCCAGCACCTGCACGCCCAGCGCCTTGAGTTCGTCATATTTGGCGGCAACTGCCGTCAACTCCGTAGGTCAAACAAAGGTAAAATCGCCTGGATAGAAACACAGAACTACCCACTGGCCCTTGTAGTCAGAGAGCTTGATGTTTTTAAAGCCCCCATCTACAAAGGCGCTCGCCTCAAAGTCAGGGGCAGGTTTGCCAACTTGAGCGATCATCTTTATTTCCCTCCTTTGGTCTTTAATCCTCGCGGGTGGAGCTTCTTCTGTTTCAGGCAAGATCGGACCCCTTGCCGGCTCCACACATTGATCTTTTGCCTCAACCATATTTTTCTTCCTCCCTCTTTCAGTTTAAGTTGATTACGGTCTCTTTTTGACAAGTCTCGAGAAAGAGTATTTGGGCGGCTGATCTCTCACCCCCTTTTCTCCAGTTTTTTGGCGACCACATTGACTGCTATCAATATAGGGTCCCAGATGGTGGCAAAGGGAGGGGCGTAGCCTAGGTCTAACCTAGCCACATTCTCTACTGTCAATGGCACCCCTTGCCCCCAACTCTATCCCGGCCTCTTGTGCCAAGTCCGTATTGGGACGTACCCCCACAGCTAAGAGCACCAAGTCAGCATCAAATTCTCCTTGATCAGTAAGTACCTTTTTCACCAACCCTGCCTCATCACCCTCAAACCCTTCTACAGAGGTCCCTTTGAACAGCTTTATCCCTTTTGCGGCAAGCTTTTCCTCTACCACGTTGGTGATCTCTTGATCCATGGTCCCGAGGACCCGATCCATCTTTTCCACAACCGTGACCTCTAGCCCTCTCTTGTGCAGGGACTCGCACATCTCCATGCCGATATAACCACCTCCCACTATGACGGCCCGCTTTGGACGTTCTTTGTCTATGTATTGCTTGATTGTCAAACCATCGTTTAATGTCCGGATGGTGAAGATGTTCTTCAAATCGATCCCTGAGAGGGGGGGACCACTGGTAATCCCCCAGTGGCTAAGACCAATTTGTCATAAGAGATTTCTACCTCTTTATTTCCATTCAGATCTTTAACCAGGATCTGCTTTGATTCCTTGTCGATGGAAAGGGCCTCATGGCGGGTGAGCACCTTAATCCCCCTCTCCTTTTCTGCTGCTTGTGGGGTAAGCACGATGAGGTCGTGGAAATCCTTGACATCATCGGATATGTAATAAGGAAGGCTACAGGCCCCATAAGAGATATGGAGGTCTCTTTCCAGGACAACGACCTTCATCTCCGGCTTGGCTCTTTTGGCACTGCTGGCGGCACTCATTCCTGCTGCCACCCCACCGATCACGACTAGCTTTTCTCTGCTGGGCATCTTTGTCCCTTTAGACCTCTTTTCCCCCTTTCCAATTTAGAAAGAACAGCTGTTGCGCATGGTACTTACCAATTCTCTGCTAGCAGTTCGAAAAAGGTCTGGGGATGATCGCATGCAGGGCACTTATCCGGGGCCTCTTTCCCCTCGTGGATATAGCCGCAGTTACGGCAGCGCCATTTCACCACGTTATCCTTGCGGAAGACCTTCTTCTGTTGCACGTTCTTCAAAAGGCCCAAGTAGCGGCGTTCATGCTGCTTTTCAGCGACCGCTATAGCCTTGAATGCCTCGGCGATTTCAGAAAAACCTTCCTCCACGGCTGCCTCGGCGAAGGAGGGATACATTTTGGTCCACTCATAATTCTCC
>QMLM01000072.1 GCA_003646745.1 Deltaproteobacteria bacterium
CATCCCAAATAGTGGTAAAGGCGGAGGAAAATGGGGATGGGGTGGGGGTAGATATTTATAACCTCACCAAATATCAACGCTCCAACCAAGGGACCTGTATCAATCAGAAGCCGATCGTGGCTAAGGGGGAGCGGATAGAAAGGGGGGAGGTCATCGCCGATGGTCCTTCCACCCATATGGGGGAGTTGGCCTTGGGGCGCAATGTCTTGGTCGCCTTTATGCCGTGGGGTGGTTACAACTTTGAGGACTCCATCCTCATCAGCGAGAAGATCTTGAAGGAGGATATATATACCTCCATTCATATCGAGGAGTTGGAATGTGCGGCACGTGATACCAAGCTTGGAAAGGAAGAGATCACCCGTGATATCCCTAATGTGGGAGAGGAGATGTTAAAAGACTTGGATGAGAGCGGGATTATACGCATCGGGGCCGAGGTGAAGCCAGGGGATATCTTAGTGGGCAAGATCACCCCCAAAGGGGAAACCCAACTTTCCCCGGAGGAGAAGTTGCTGCGGGCAATCTTCGGTGAAAAGGCAAGCGATGTTAAAGATACCTCTTTGCGTGTCCCTCATGGGATTGAAGGGGTAGTGATCGATGCCAAGGTCTTCACCAGGAGAGGGGCGGAGAAGGACAAAAGGGCCAAGGAGATCGAGGAAGAAGAGGCGAGGAAGATCATCAACGATCGAGATGCGCAGATTGCCATCATCGAGAGATACATCAAAGAGCAAATTCGCAAGATCCTGGTAGGAAAGAAGACCACCGCAGCATTGAAGGACCCTTTACGGGGAAAGGCATTGGTGGAGAAGGGCGTGAAGCTGACCGGCGAAGTCCTGCAGATGATACCTTGGCAGAGATGGAGGGAGATCCCCATCGATGACGAACGTACGAAAGCAGAAGTGGATCACCTTGTCCAGGGAGGGATCAAGGAAATCGAGGCGATAAAGGAGAGGGCTGAAGAGAGGTTAAAGAAGCTGGAAATGGGAGATGAGCTTCCCCCTGGAGTGACCAAGGTGGTAAAGGTCTATATTGCTATGAAGAGGAGGCTCTCGGTAGGGGACAAACTCTCTGGACGTCACGGAAACAAGGGAATTGTTTCGAGAATTTTACCCGAGGAAGATATGCCCTATCTAGAGGATGGGACACCTGTAGATATGGTTTTGAACCCCTTAGGCGTCCCCTCCAGGATGAACTTGGGCCAGATATTGGAGACCCACCTTGGTTGGGCGGCCAAAGGTTTGGGCAGCAAGATCGACGAGTACCTGAAAAATGGCAAGGGGATAGATGAGCTGAGGAGTTTCCTCAAGGAGATTTACGACAAGGAGGAGATAAACAAGGCCATTGATGATGCTGATAGAGAGGAGTTGTTAAGGTTTGCGCAAAGGTTGAAGGAGGGGATCTATATGTCTGTTCCGGTCTTTGATGGGGCCTCGGAGGAGGAGATCAGAATTGCCCTTGAGAAGGCCGGCCTTCCTGTGTTGGGGCAGGCCACCCTTTACGATGGTCGTACAGGTGAACCCTTTGACCAGAAGGCTACCGTAGGTTATATGTACATGCTCAAACTCCATCATCTAGTGGACGACAAGATACACGCCCGCTCCATTGGACCCTATTCTCTGGTGACACAACAGCCCTTAGGAGGGAAGGCTCAGTTCGGTGGGCAAAGGCTGGGGGAGATGGAAGTTTGGGCCTTGGAGGCCTACGGGGCTGCCTATGCCCTGCAGGAATTTTTGACTGTGAAATCGGACGATCAGGCCGGCAGGACCAGGGCCTATGAGGCCATTGTGAAGGGAAAGGACGTCCTGGAGCCCGGTATCCCAGAGTCTTTCAATGTCCTTGTCAAGGAACTCCAGGGGCTCTGCCTTAATGTGGAGCTGCTGGAGGAGGAAAAAGAGCCGAAAGAAGAGACATAACCCAATAAGGAGGTTTCGCCTTGGAAGAATACTTGCTCTCATTTTTTGAGAAGCCCAAAGATCCGTCTAGCTTTAACGCTATAAGGATCTCCTTGGCCTCCCCTGAGCAGATCAGGAGTTGGTCTCATGGAGAGGTAAAGAAGCCGGAAACCATTAACTATCGAACCTTTAAACCGGAGAGAGACGGTCTGTTTTGCGCCAGGATATTCGGGCCGGTGAAGGATTACGAGTGTAACTGCGGTAAATACAAGCGGATGAAACACAGAGGCATTGTCTGCGAGAAGTGTGGGGTAGAGGTGATCCAGTCCAAGGTCCGCAGGGAGAGGATGGGACATATAGAGTTAGCGGCACCAGTGGCCCATATTTGGTTTTTGAAGAGCATCCCGAGCAAGATCGGGATGGTCCTGGATATGACCTTAAAGGAGCTGGAACGGGTCCTTTACTTCGAGTCCTACGTGGTTATCGACCCCAAGGATACCCCATTTAAGGAAGGCGATTTGATCAGCGAAGAAAAGTATAGGGAGATCAAGGAGAAATATGGGGAAGAGGCTATAGAGGCGGGGGTAGGGGCTGAGGCCATCAAACGACTTCTCCAAAAGGTAAATGTAGAGGAGCTGGCTGAACAGCTGCGTTTTGAGATGAAGGAGACTCAATCTGAGGCCAAACGCAAGAAATTGGCCAAACGCTTGAGAATTATCGAGGCCTTTCGTGACTCCGGGAATAAACCAGAGTGGATGATTTTGGATGTCATTCCTGTTATCCCCCCTGACCTGAGGCCTCTGGTCCCTTTAGATGGCGGCAGATTTGCTACCTCTGATCTCAATGACCTCTACAGGAGGGTGATCAATAGGAACAATCGATTAAAGAGGCTTTTGGAGTTGAACGCCCCTGATATCATCATCCGCAATGAGAAGCGGATGTTGCAGGAGGCAGTAGATGCCCTCTTCGACAATGGCAAAAGGGGCAGGGTGATCACCGGGGCCAACAAGAAACCCCTGAGGTCTCTGAGTGATATGCTCAGGGGGAAACATGGCAGATTCCGCCAAAACCTCTTGGGAAAGAGGGTGGACTACTCGGGCAGATCGGTAATAGTCATCGGGCCAGAGCTGCGTTTGCATCAATGTGGTCTTCCCAAGAAGATGGCCTTAGAGTTATTTAAGCCCTTTATTTACAATAAGTTAGAGGAAAAGGGATATGTAACCACCGTCAAGAGCGCCAAGAAAATGGTGGAGAAGGAAAGGCCCGAGGTATGGGATATCTTGGAGGAAGTAATCAAGGAGCATCCCATCCTGTTGAACAGGGCTCCTACCTTGCACCGTTTGGGTATTCAGGCCTTTGAGCCCCTCCTGATCGAGGGTAAAGCTATACAGCTTCATCCTTTGGTATGCCTTGCCTTCAATGCTGATTTTGACGGTGACCAGATGGCCGTACATGTTCCTCTCTCCGTGGAAGCCCAAACCGAGGCCAGGGTACTGATGATGTCTACCAACAATATCCTTTCCCCTGCCCATGGGAAGCCGATCATCGTTCCTACTCAGGATATAGTCTTAGGCCTTTACTATATGACGAGAGAAAGGGAATATGCTAAAGGGACAGGAAAGGTCTTTGCCAACCCCGAAGAGGTGAGGATCGCCTATGATGCCCACGAGGTAGACTTACATGCCCGCATCAAGGTGAGGATGGATGGCCAGTTGGTCCAGACCACAGTGGGCAGGGTTCTCTTACGGGAGGTCGTCCCGGATGAAGTCCCCTTTGAATTGATCAATAGGGTGATGAATAAAAAGGCGGTGGCTAACCTCATCGACTACACCTATCGGGTAGCAGGGAACAAGAAAACGGTCATCTTGGCGGATAAATTGAAGAACTTGGGTTTCGCCTATGCCACCACCTCCGGACTATCAATCACTATCAAGGATATACACATACCTTCCCACAAGGCCGAACTTCTGGAGCGGGCCAGTGAAGAGGTGGAGAAGGTCAGACAACAATATGTGGATGGGCTGATCACCGACGGGGAGAGGTATAATAAGGTGATTGACATTTGGGCACAGGTTACCGAAGAGATCGCCGATGAAATGATGAAGGAATTGGGTACGGAAAAGGTAAAAGACCCACAAGGGGAAGAAAAGGCTGTCCCCAGTTTTAACCCTATCTTCATGATGGCTGACTCCGGTGCCAGGGGGACCGCCCAGCAGATCCGCCAGTTGGCCGGTATGCGTGGGTTGATGGCCAAGCCATCCGGGGAGATCATCGAGACTCCCATCACCGCCAACTTTAGGGAAGGGCTCTCAGTGTTGCAGTACTTTGTCTCCACCCATGGTGCACGAAAGGGGTTGGCGGATACTGCCCTCAAGACGGCTAACTCAGGGTATCTCACCAGGAGGCTGGTGGACGTGGCCCAAGACGTGATCGTCACCGAATACGACTGTGGCACCTTGGACGGAATATATGTCTCTTCTCTCGTCGAGGGTGGAGAGATCATTGAGCCTATGGTGGAGAGGATCTTAGGGCGGGTGGCCTTAGAGGACATCAAGGACCCCTTTACTGGCGAGATTATCGTCAGGGCCAATCAAGAGATAGATGAAGAGGCGGTACAGAAGATCGCCGACGCAGGGCTGGACCGGGTCAAGATCCGCTCTGTGCTCACCTGCGAGTCTAAGCATGGGGTGTGTGCCCTCTGCTATGGAAGAGATCTGGCAAGGGGGCGGATTGTGGACATCGGAGAGGCGGTAGGGGTCATCGCCGCCCAATCCATCGGTGAGCCAGGTACTCAGCTCACCATGAGGACTTTCCATATCGGTGGTACGGCGAGCAGGCGAGTGGAGGAGACCACCCTCGAGGCCAAGATGGACGGAACGATAAAGTTCATCAACCTGCGGACTGTGCGCAACAGAGAGGAGGTACTTGTGGTGATGAACCGAAAGGGTGAGATCGCCATTTTGGATGAAGAGGGCAGAGAGAGGAAGAGATATCCCGTGGTATATGGGGCGAAGTTGAGGGTGGAAGAAGGGCAGAAGGTGAAAGAGGGAGAGCTGATTGCTGAGTGGGATCCCTACACCATCCCCATCATCACAGAGGTTGCGGGGTGGGTGAAGTTTGGCGATATCATCGAAGGGGTCACCATGCAAGAGCAAGTGGATGAGGTAACCGGCCACGCCCGAAAAGTCATCATCGAGAGCAAGGAACCAGATCTGCGACCGCGGATATCCATCAAACAAGAAAGGGTTGATGAGGGGGGCAAGAAGAGCTTGGAAACTGCAGCAAGGTATATACTACCTGTAGGGTCCAATATCTATGTGAAGGAAGGGGAGTATGTGGAGGCAGGTGATGTTTTGGTGAAGATACCGAGGGAGACCACCAAGACCAAAGACATCACAGGTGGACTGCCCCGGGTAGCTGAGCTCTTTGAGGCGAGGAGGCCCAAAGAATATGCCCTTATAAGCGAGATAGATGGAACGGTGAGCTTTGGCAAGATGGTAAAGGGGAAGCGGAAGGTGATCATTACCCCTGAGGTGGGTGAGCCGAAGGAATACACTATCCCCAAGGGTAAACATGTCAGCGTCCACGAGGGGGATATGGTCAAGGCGGGAGAACCTCTGATGGACGGCAGTTCCAACCCCCATGATATCCTAAAAGTGTTGGGGGATAAGGAGCTTGCCCGATTCTTGGTGGACGAGATTCAGGAAGTATATCAACTCCAAGGCGTCAAGATCAATGACAAGCACATTGAGATCATCGTTCGGCAGATGCTCAAGAGGGTGAAGGTCCGTGAGGTGGGCGATACCAAGTTCATCGTGGACGAGCAGGTGGAAAAACATGTCTTCCAGGAGGAGAATGAGAGGGTCATAAAGGAAGGGGGCCGACCGGCCATCGCCGATCCACTCTTTCTGGGAATCACCAAGGCCTCTCTCATCACGGACAGTTGGGTCTCGGCTGCCTCTTTTCAGGAGACCACCCGTGTTCTCACTCAGGCGGCTGTGGAGGGGAGGGTTGACTATTTAAAGGGGCTCAAGGAAAATGTGATCATGGGAAGGTTGATCCCTGCCGGGACCGGCAACCCCCGCTATCGTAATATTACCCCTATTGTGGAGGGTGGATATACACCTCCTCTCGAGGAGATAGAAGAGGGTCAAAAGGAGAAGGAAGGGGGAGAAGAGAGCGTTCTCGTGGCGGATTAGTCCAATAATTTAAGTTTCTTTGTGGCAATCTCTGCCTGGTGAGAGCCAGGATATTCCTTGATTACTTTCTTAAAGAGTATCTTGGCGTCCACCTTATCCCCCAGGTTCAAAAAGGAAAAACCCTGTTTTAAAAGGGCGGAAGGGACCTTATCGCCAGTGGGATAGTGTTTTATTACTTTTTCATACTCCAAAATAGCCGTTTCGTAATCCCCCCGCAGATAGTAACACTCTCCGATCCAATACTGGGCATTATCCGCATACTCTGAAGTGGGGTAGGTGTGGAGGAATTCCTTAAACATCTTCAAGGCATGGGTGTAATCGCCCCTTTTGAGGGTTTGATAGGCCGCTTGATAGGCCCCTTCCATATCCTCCTTCATCGTAATGGAGGGTCTCTCCTTTGGGATAGCAGTGGGAGGTGGAGGTGTCTTTATTTTTTTCTCTTTTTCCTTTTGGTATGCTAGTATTTTCTCCTTATACTCCCTCCTTAATTCCTCCAGCTCATCGGCCACCTTGTTGATAAGGTCTCTGTCTTCTTCTATGTTCGCCCTCAGGATCTTGATCTCCCTCTGCAGATCTTCGATGCTTGTCTCAAGATCGGCCCTTTCCTTTGGCATTTCGGAAGAGAGTTTTCCCTTGATGGCCTCTAATTCTTGTTGGAGCTCCTCTATCTGGTCATTCAGATAAGCAATGTCTCTGGTGGTGGCACAACCCACAAAGACAAAAAAGGCTAAAGGAGTGAGGAATCCTGCTAAATTGTGTAGTTTCATCCTACTTCTCCCTCCCTTCTTCCCCAATATTTACCTAGAAAGGATGACAAAGTGGCACCTTCTGTTTTTGGCCCAGGCCTCCTCATTGTGTCTCGGGTCCAGAGGCATCTCTTCCCCATAACTGATGGTGGAGAGTCGATCGCCTTTCACCCCGAGCTTGATCAGGTAAAGCTTGGCGCTTACAGCCCTTTTTTCACCTAAGGCCAGATTGTATTCATTGCTTCCCCGCTCATCGCAATGCCCCTCGATCTGAATCTTGAGGTTAGGATGGGCCAGCAAAACCTTGGCATTTTCGGCCAATATCTTCCTAGCCTCTTCGGTCAGATCATACTTATCAAACTCGAAGTGTATGTCCTTCAGGAAGGGGCTCTCCAGAACCTCTCCCTCAATTCCAGGATATTTTCTTTTAGTGAGACTCTCCTCAAAGGCCCTCTTCTGCCTCTGCTCTTTTAAGGCCTTCTGCTGCTCAGGTGTAATGGCTCGTTCTTTCTTTACCACCTCGCGTTGACATTGAGGCAGGAAGCCCAGTAGCAGGATCAAAAATAAAATCGCCCATCCCTTTCTCCTCATCATATAGACCTCCTTTCTAATAATGAACATGTCCTCATTTTAACCATGGTGACCAAACCGGTTCCGTCTCATTGTACCTAGATGTGGTCACCCTCCATGGACCACCTCCGTCTTCTGTCATGATATAGATGTCGTAGTTCCCTCTTCTATTGGAGGCAAAAGCGATATGTCTGCCATCAGGGGCCCACGTTGGGTGCTCGTTGTTCCCCTTATGGGTTAACTTACGCAACTCAGCCCCATCCGGCCTGACGGTATAAATGTGGAATTTCCCTCCCTGCTGTCCGGCAAAAGCGATCTTATCCCCTTTAGGGGACCAAGCAGGGGAGCAGTTGTAGCTTCCCTCATAGGTTAACCTGCTGATCTTTTTGGTGGTCAGATCCATTATATATATATGAGGACTTCCTGTTCGGTCAGAGACGAAGGCGATCTTTTTCCCATCAGGTGACCAAGTTGGTGAGACCTCATTAGCCCAGGAGCGGGTAACTCTAGAGTGGTTCCTTTTCTTTAGGTCTAGG
>QMLM01000073.1 GCA_003646745.1 Deltaproteobacteria bacterium
CTCCACGGGAACAACTTCCTCCCGCAGGGGCCGCAGATGAAGGGAGGAATAAATGCCGCCTCTTATTATACCAATGGCCTTCTCTGTATTCTTCTGGATGTCATCGCTCAGCCAGGAAACGTGCTCCCTTATCCCCACTTGTTTTAAAAGAAAGGGGTTGAGATGGGTCTCCTTTAATAGGCCCCGGAAGGTCTCCTCATGCATGGTGGGGGTACATGCCGCTATCACCACCCGATCGAGCTCCCCTTCCTCCACTGCCTTCTTTATCAACTCCTGCCCTGGCTCTGAGCAAAGGAAGGGATAATCGGCGAGGACCTTGAGGTGAGGGAACTCCTGGAAGGCCCTCTTCAGTCCCTCTATATCCACAGTCCCCTTAATGTTCTCCCCGCAATGGCAGATAAAGAGTCCTATCCTCATGATATATACTCTACACAGGCGAGGGCCGCACAGGAGGCAGAGGCAACACTGTCAGGTATATCCTTAGGGCCAGTGACGACTCCACAGGCAAATACCCCGGGAATATTGGTCTTGAAAGGGGTCATCGGATCGGTCTTTATGAAACCGTAATCGTCCGTCTCTATCCCCAGAGAGCTAAAGAACTTCTCCATGCCCCTCCTCGGCCTGATCCCGCAGGCCAAGACCACCATATCCGTCGCTACCTCCCTCACTTGAGCACTGAATTGGTCCTCCACCCTTACTATTAGCCCCTTTGCGTCCTTGTAAACCTCACCCGGCACCCCCCTCAAGTAGTAGACACCTAAATCTTGAAGCCTCCTGTAAAATTCTTCATAACCCTTGCCATGGGCCCTCACATCTATATAGGAGACATAGACTACCGCCCCCTCCACCCTTTCCTTTACTATATAGGCGTGTTTCGCCGTATACATGCAGCAGACCCTTGAGCAAAAGGGAGCACCGACTGTGCGATCTCGGGAGCCGACGCACTGAATGAAGAAAAAACTGCGGGGGTGAAAATCCCCAAGACGGATCTCCCCCCCTGTGGGACCATTGGGGGCCATTAACCTCTCCAGCTCCAGAGAGGTGATGACTTCGGGATACCTGCCGTAACCTAGCTCCGGCTTCCCGATGGGATCAAAAAGGTCGAAACCCGTGGCGATCAAAATCGCATCTACCTGATATTGGAGCAATCTTGGTTTGTCGTCGAAGTTGATGGCCCCAACCTCGCATGCATCCACACATGGAGGGCCTTTTTTACACCTTCCCTTTTTTAATTTGAGGCAGCTTTCGGGATCTATAAGGTACTTCTGTGGAACAGCCTGGGGAAAGGGAAGAAATATCGCTCCTCTTCTGCCCATCCCCTCATCAAACTCCTTGGGTATTCTGCCCGCAAGGACACAGACCTGCGCACATCTACCACAACTTGTACACTTTTCCTCATCCACATAGCGAGGGTTCTTTCTGATCTTTACCCTGAACCCGCCGCCTTCTTTAATCACCTCTACAACCTCGGAGAGGGAGAGGAGGTTTATACGCCGATGGAGAGAAACCTCCACCATTTTTGGTGTCAGGACACATGAGGAACAATCGAGGGTGGGGAAGGTCCTATCGGTCTGAATCATCCTGCCTCCGATGGAGGGCTCCCTTTCCACCAGAATTACCTCCACACCCCCATCGGCGAGGTCCAACGAGGCCTGAATTCCACCTATCCCCCCTCCAATGACTAGGACCCTCTTGCTACCGTTCACTTCTGATCCCTTAAATTCTCGATCATCTTCTGTGCTAGCCTGTGCATATCCTCAACCACCCCATAGTGGGCGTATTGGAAGATGGGAGCAGAGGGGTCTTTATTCACGGCGATGATTACGTCTGAATCTTTCATCCCAGCGATATGTTGAAAGGCGCCACTTATCCCCAGGGCGAAATAGACCTTCGGCCTAACGGTCTTTCCCGATGTCCCCACCTGTCTGGCTTTGGGGAGCCAGGCTCGGTCGGCCACAGGCCTAGAACAGGACAGCACGCCGCCAAGCAACGCCGCCAACTCCTCAAAGAGGGGAATATTCCCCTTTTCCTTCACCCCTCTGCCCACCGATACCAACAGATCTGCCTTGGTGATATCCACATCCTCTATCTCCTCTTCGATATATTCAATAAAGTCCCTCCTGGGGTCTTTCTCTATAGAGGGGGCCTCCTCGAAGAGAGTTTCTTTAACCACCTCAGCTACCTTTGGGAAAACCCCCTTTCTGACGGTCCCGACAAACCTCATCCCTTCTTTTAAACGGAAATGTCCATTTATCTTTTCTGAATAGAGAGTCTTAATGAATATCTCCCCCTCCTCACCCCTACAGAAACCTGATATATCGGTGATGATCGGCCACCCTAGCCTTCCAGCTACATATGGCGCAACATCTATTCCAAAGGAGCAATGGGGTAACAGGATCGCAGAGGGTTCCCCAAAGGCCTGAAAAGTCCTCTCTAGGAGCCTGATGATGTTCAGGGGGTTCAGGAATTCACCCTCCTTGAGAGGGGCTACAATGACCTTATCGCAACTCCCCCTTAAGATTCCATATTCTCCTTCAGGCAAAAGAATATAGCTGGGAAGTCCCACGATATCAGAGAGGTAGAGAGGATCAAAGTTCCCCTCTTGAAATTCCCCCTTCCTCGTCTCAGCAATGATGAGGGAATAGCTCATTTGTACACCCCCTTCTCCTTTAAGATATTCAAAATCCCACTCACTTTGCCATCAAGATCTCCGCCTATTATCTCTGCCCCCTCTTTGGGAGGTGGAATCTCTACTCTTATTAGTTGGAGCAATCCTTTCGCCCCCTCCATAAAATCTGCGGCAGAGAGGAAATCTCTCTCCTTCTTCGCCGCCGAAAGTACACCCGTTACCGAGACATACCTGGGTTCGTTTATCCCCGTCTGTATCGACACTACAGCGGGCAGCGCCATCTTCACCCTCTCCATCAGGCCACCCTCCAGCTCCCGCAAAAGGGTGATCTCCCCACCAGAGATCTCTTCGATCCCTATTACCATTGAGGCATAGGGAACCTCTAAAAGACCAGCCAGAACTCCCCCGGTGGAGGCGAACTCGTCGTCCTCTGCCTGCCCTCCGGTTAGCAGCAGATCAAATTTTATCCCCTTCTTTTGCAGGAGATTTTTGAAGATAAACGCCCTTTGGAAGGGGTCTATAAGATCCTCTTCTGTCTCCAACAAGACGCCCCTCTCCAGACCCATGGCGATCCCCCTGCGAAGAGCGGTGTCTGCATCTTCACTACCCATACTTATTACCCATCCTACACCCCCATGTTCCTTGACAATTCTGACCGCCTCCTCTATGGCGTAGGTATCCCATTCATTCATCCTAAAGGGGACCTCTTCCAAATCTACGCTTCTCCCTTCATCAATGATCTTCAATTCCTCCTCTTGGGTCGTCGGGACCCACTTTGCCAGGACTACTACCTCCATCACAACACCTCCATCAATACTTCGGTGATGTCCCTCACCTCAATATCGGCATCTAAGACAGCGGCCGCATCTTCCAGATTCAAGAGACAAAAGGGACACGCCGTGGCGATTACCTGAGCGCCCAATGCCAAGGCCTCCTTAACCCTCTTGTGTCCATTTCTCTCCCCCATCTCCACGTCGAGAAACATCCTCCCTCCTCCTCCCTCGCAGCAGAGGGAGTTCTCCCGTGAGCGCGAAAACTCCATCAGTTGTAGCCCAGGTATGGCTTTGAGCACCTCACGCGGCTCGTCAAATATCCCATTTTGCTTACCCAAAAAACAAGGATCGTGGTAGACGACCCTTTTATCATAGCTTCCCTTGAAGATGAGGCGTCCCTCCTGGATGAGCTCCCAAAGGAGTTGGGTGTAATGGACTGCCTTTTTGTCACCCCCTTCGTATTCGTTCTTGAAGGCGTTCATGCAATGGGGCGAAAGGGCGATGATCCTGCTCACCTGATAGCGTTCAAAATTTGCCTCATTCTCCTCCATAAGTTGCTTAAACAAACCAAACTCCCCTACCCTTCTGATCTCATTTCCGCAACAGACCTCTTTGCGGCCCAAGATGCCGAAGGGAACCTGGGCTGCATGGAGCACCTTGGCAATGTTACGAGGTATTACCATGCACCTGGGGTCATAGGCCTGGACACAACAGGTAAAAAGAAGGGTTTCTAGGGTATCTTCGCCGATAAAAGGGATCTCAAAACCGACCTCGGCGGTCCACGCATCTCGCTTATTCCTCGATCTGCCCCACGGGTTCTTCTGCACTAGGGTGTTCTCCAAGGCTCGATAAAGGGAGGATGGAATCTCCCCTTCCTCTACCATCTGGGCCCGTAGGCCGACCACTACCTCAGAAGGCTTTATGTCCCTAGGACATCTTATAGTACAGGCCCCACAACTGCTACAGAACCAGGGAACTTCCTTATCCTCCCAATCCCCAAAAAGGACCTTTCTGACCATCACCCTTATGTTTAAAGAGGTCTTTCCGGCCTCGGGGCAGCTACCTGTACACTTGCCACACTGTATACAGGCGAAAAGATCTTCCCTTTTTAATAAACCCAGCACCCTACTTGGACCTCTCTGTATCCTTCAAGACCCCTCTAAGTAAGACCTCACCAAATATCCTGCCAAGTTCTTCCGGGCCTATCTCCCCTTGAGGGTTATACCAACTGTAAGTCCAGTGAACCATCCCGAAGAAAATAAAAGCGAGTACCGAAGAATCGATGGGCTTTAACAAATTCTCTTTGGCTAAATCGTCAAAAAGCCTCTTTAAGGCCTCTACATAGACTCGTTGCTTGTCTATAAAGACCTTTCGATGTTCTAGAGAGAGCGACTTCCCTTCAGATACCAAAATGGTCAACTGATCTTTATGCCCTGCATAATGCTCGACGTAAAACTTACAAATCTCCTCCAATTTTTTAACGGGACCGATATCACTGTTGTAAATCTCCATAAGCCTTTTGTACCCCTCATCCATAAACCCGATCATGATCTCATTGAGGATCTCCTCTTTTGAGGGGAAATAATGAAACATTCCCGCCACACTGAGATCGGCCTCTTCAGCGATTCTGCGCACAGAAGTCCCATCAAAACCCTTGGCCGCAAACAATCTGGTAGCTACCTTTAAAATCACATCTCTCTTTGACACAAAATTCCTTTCATACCGAGCGATCGGTAGAAATTTTATTTACCACCTGATGAGATATATGTCAAGGCCTTATCTGCCCATGGGATTATCCTTTAGGCTGATGAAAAATGCAGGGAAAAATGTCTGGTGGTCTGGTGAAATGGGTTTAGAGGAGGTATTATGAGGCAAAAATGCTGATCATCTATCCACAAGGTTAAAGGTGGAATTTAGGGCCACATTGCAATCCCCATCGCCATCAGCAGCAGCGGCAGAGTTGAAGGTAACCGAAGTTCTATAAAAAGAGCATCTTATACCTTGATAAACGTTCACACTCTGCCCTGAGCTGATTACGAAGTTGCTGCCAAAGGCAATATTAGTGCACAAAATATAACTACCACCGAGGACCGAAATGGAACCCCTTGTTAGATTATATACATTAAAAGTGGAACAAGTCGTACTGCTGCAGTCCAACTTGGAGTATAGATAATTGGGATTAAGAAAGGCCAGCATATCGTCAAAGCTATCGGTAGGAGATTTGGTCTCATAGACACCATCCCCGTCGCCGTTCTCCTCATCCAAGGCACTGTTTTCCCCTCTGCTGATAATCACCGCTGCTTGGACCACCGGGGAGCTGCCACTTATGATGAGTTGAGGATACTCACCAGGTGGGTTGCCGGATAATACAGACAGTACATTACAAAACTCTTGCAGGCTACTTGCGCCAGGGAGTTTTCCGTGTACATGGTACCAATAGCGGTTTCTCCAGCTATCCACACCGCCCAGACCCAGATCTACGTAGGGAAGGGTGCCGACTTCCCGATTGGGGTCACCAACGCCATCGGGATTATTAGGGTCATCGGCCCAGGGGAGGCGGTTGTTTATCCCCGCATAACCGATCAGGGCCTCTTTTATATCTGACAGATCTTTTTTGGTCTGTTCATAGTGCTTATGCTTAGCCAGTTCCGTGACCAAGGTGATGGTCGCCCCGGCCAGAAGCCCGAGCACAACTATCACCAAGACCAACTCTAATAGAGTAAAGCCCCTTTTGTTCATCATAGGCGCCAATAGAGGGTGATTAAGGTGTCGCTGCCATCGTAAGGAGCACTAGACTGGACATTCCCAGTGTCGTATGCTCCATCATCATGGCGGGCATCTATGGCCTGGGCCATTTTGTTAAAGATATTGCTGACCGAGATATAGTTCCTGGTCCCGAAGCCGAAATCCCTGCTGCTAAAGTTGTACTGCCCTCCGCGCACCGGGGAGCCCTTTCTCACTACATCGAGGGCATGGCTCAGGTCCTCCCAGACATTGGTTGTCTCGGAGGAGGTATCTATGAGACCGTTGTGGTTTCCCTCATAGGTATCTCCGGAAGGAAAATTGGGATCATTTTCATCCCCCGGATACATCCCCCATCTTTGATAATAGATAAGAAAATATTGCCTGTAGCCCTTCATATCCTCCACAATGCGGTTCATCTTTGCATTGTAATAGACCTTTTGACCCTGAAGGACTGCTGCCATGATGAAGGCAATGACCACCAATACAATGGCCAGCTCCACCAGGGTAAAACCTCTAGCGTTGTCTCTTATCACAACGCTCACCCTCTAGCGATCAAACCACCAGTAGAGATTGTTAGCATTGTTGGGGTCTCCACTATAGGCAACGCCCGTGAGGGTTCGCCAGCGCACGTTGCCCGAATTTCCAACCCCATCATCGATCTTTGTATCGATGGACTGCGCTACCCACATGGGGGTGCGGGTGGCTAGAATATAGTTGTAGTTTCCATAAGGGGCAACGCCTCCACCGAAGGAGAAGGTCCCGTTGAAGACATGCCTCTGATCGCTATCCTGCAATATCTGCTGAGCGACTAGTTCATTCCAGGCCGTGGTATTATTGTCGATGATCCCATCGGGAGGGCTTGTGGTGTCACCAGCGTATCTAGCCATCCTGTCCAAATAGGTAAATTGCCCAGAGGCCACAAGCCGCAACTTATTGTGAAAGTTCTTCTCCTTGGCGCTTTTGATCAGCTCCCCTCCCCTGAGGATGGCCCCCATAAGGATCCCGATGATCACTAGAACGATAGCAATCTCGATGAGGGTAAAGCCCTTTTGTGAGCGCATAGTTTCTCCCTTTAGGTTAGAGATAAAAACGCTCTCATAATTGTACAATTCTAAAACTCGATGTACAGAGTCACCGTACTGGCAGTGTAATTGGTATTCGCACGAACTGAGCCAGTATTATAAACGCCGTCGTCAATGGTGTAATCGATACTCCTTCCTGCATCGCCAGGAATACTTTCATAGACTATCCAATGTGTAGTTTTCCCCTGGGCAGTTGTCCAATAAAGATAATAACTATCTCCAAATGCATGGGTTGGATAGGTAGTTAATGTGTGAGAGCCAGAGATGATCTCCGCTGCAGCCAAGTGATTGAAAACATGAACGCGTTCACCACTTTCAACATGTCCATCACCATCACCAGCGGTCAATCTTCGAACCCCTGTGTGAGCAACCGGGGCATTATCATCACCAGGAAGTATCTTATAACGATCTTGATAGGTGTACACCGCGGCACGCAACTCATCGGCGCTGTGCATGACGTTCTTAATCTTAGCGTTTTTTATCATTCCCTGCCCTTTCAAGATCGCTCCGATCAATAAACCTATAATCACTAACACTATGGCCAATTCCACTAAGGTAAATCCTTTCCTATCCCTTAACCTTCCCATAACCTATACCTCCTTCTAGTTTTTTCTACCTTTAAGAAGCAAATTATGTGCCATTTTGATCGTCTTTTTGAGATAAATTCTAA
>QMLM01000074.1 GCA_003646745.1 Deltaproteobacteria bacterium
ATCAAAACCCATAAGCAAGAAAGGAGGCGTCTATAAATCCCACGTATCTTCTTCACTCCTCTTCTTCCACGGCTTCCATTTTCTCCCCCCTTTTTTCCAGCCTTAGCTTCATATGGCAGTAGGAACAGTAGACATCTTCTCCCTCTTTTTCGTCCCCGTCTAGCGGAATCTCTGCTTCACAAAATGGACAAATTACCTCCCTTTGTCCCATCTTGATACCTCCTTACGGCTTTTTACTTTCCAGGCCTATCTCATCCAGCGATGCGATGCCCTGTACCAGGGCAGAGATTCCTTTTTTTCGTGGGTGCAGCAGTAGCGACGATGAATGCGCAGCGCTTCACGTTCACCAGCCAGTAATGCCCCATCCACTGTTGCGTAGCGGGTTTGGTGCGTGGCCTCACCGGTAAAAAACAAACGGCCGGCAACCGGCTCAGCTAGGCATTTGCGATCACTGGCGTTACTCCCCACTGCCGAGTAGGAATAGCTGCCGCGCGAAAAGGGGGTGGACAACCAGCGGGTTACCCGGTATGCCTGCGGTTCAGGGATCTGGGAGGAAAACATACGCTGCAAGACCCTGTGTGCTTGTTGGCAGATCTGCTCATCCGGGGCCTCTAGATCCCAGGCTGCTGCGATGGATCCACTGGCAAACCCAACAAGTATCGGAGCTCCTGTCACTGATTCCAAGTCCACCCAGTATTCAAACCCACCGCGTTGCTCCAGATCGACCGGCAAGGTCGTAATCTTTTCACTCTCAACAGGCCAAAACCGATATGGGAATAGCAACGCAATCTTATTAAGCACTGCCCGCCCCCCAAAACCGATCCGATCGATAGCTGCCCGTTTTTCTGCGCTAAGGGGTGGGTCGAATTGAAGATCCCCGGACTTCAGCACACCAAGCGGGACTGCCACAACCGCCAGATCTGCCGAAAAGGTCTCCTTTTTTGTGATAGCAACAACCCCCTCGGTCCCGTAGGCGATCCTTTTGACCTCCGTGTTCAGTCGGATGTCCAACCCCCTCGCCGCATCACGAATCAGCTCGTCATAGCCGCCGGCGGGAATTACGTTCGTCTTGCGCAACTCTTCTGGTTCCATCTCCAACAGATTCAGAAGATCCGCAGGGGCACCATTTACCGCCTCTACCATTGCTACCAGCCAGGAAAGCACCCGTTTATCAAAAGGTCTAATTCGAGGGTTAGCCAATACCGAGCGCAATGCCACCTCAACGGAGATATCACCATGATGGCCAAGCAATTTTCTCATCCGCACTGCCATATATGACCTTGCCAAAGCTATCCCCGCATGTGTTATCCCACGCCGAGCCTGCCAGAGTAATTCTAGGAGTCTTCGACAGTGTCCGCTATCATAAAAGCAAATACTGCCCCTAGGGGAGATGATCAATTCGATACCTATGGTACGACACCAGGATGCCAAGGGGTTATTTTTGGCCCCATGTATCCATGAAGCCCCTAGGTCGCATGGTACACCAAAGGTATAGTCAGTCCAGATCCGTCTTCCTACTCGATCTCTCGCTTCGAGCACCACCACCGCAAACCCCGTGTCTTTCAAGAGACGTGCAGTCACTAGCCCCGCCATTCCGGCACCGACGACAAGGACATGGGGCAATCCCCTTCGTGGCGTTTCCATTGTTCCGTGCAACGACCATATCCTTGATTCTGTGCCCATATCGTTGTCCATACCCTCTTTTTTTAAACTAACAAAATACCCAAATTCCATCAATCCACAAGTGACTTTTGTCCTTAGTCTTTTAAAAGTCTTCCTTATCGAACCATTTAGACACCCATCCATCAACACGGAGATCAGAGATGTTTCATTGAGGCTTAACTTAGCAGAGCTGAAGCTGATGTTAAGGTGCCCATTTTCTTGACTATAGCCGGAGGTAAAGATTATAGTACAATGAATTATTATCACTCTTAATCAGAGATGACAGGGTCTTAGGGCGCATGAAGGCAAAAGAAGAGGAGATAAATTCCTTCAGCCTCAAGGAGCGTATAAGGAAGGAGATCTGGGAAGTGATGAAGGCCAGGGGACTTTCTCCTGCTCCCGATGGCACCATTCCTACCTTTCCGGGCCAAAACAGAGCGGCCGAAAGGTTGAGGCGTTTAGAGGTCTACAGAAGGGCCAAGACCATTATGGTCCCCCCTGATCAGGCTCAGCTGCAAGTCCGTGTCAATGCCTTGCTGGATGGCAAGAGGTTGATTATGGCCACCCCTGGCCTGCGGGATGGATTTTATTTATTGGACAGAGATAGGATTAAGGTGAAAGATTTTTTGCGAGCGGCCCGAAGCTTCGGGGTGCGAAAGTTTGGCAAGAGATTAGCCACTCGTAGGGGTGAGATCGGAGAGGTAGACCTTTTGGTGACCGGTGCCGTGGCTGTAGGGCTTCAGGGGGGCAGGATAGGCAAAGGGAGTGGATACTTCGATCTGGAATATATGATCTTGCGGGAGATCGGCTCTGTAAAGGAAAGTACCCCTATTGTAGCCTTAGTTGATGACCTGCAGGTGCGTGAGGAGGTACCCATGGAGGAAAGGGATGTCGCGGTGGATTTTATTGTCACTCCCACCAGGGTCATCAAAATAGAGGCTTCTATCCTGCGCCCTTCAAGACTTCTGTGGGACCTCTTCGATAATGGAAGCATCAGAAAGATGCGTTCCCTAAGGGAGTTAAAGAAGGGGGATGAGGGGAAGGCTTAAGATTCACGGCCCCATTGGGATCGTCCTCTTCGTCCTGGCAGCGGTGATGATGCGCCAAGGACATGAACCTTTTACCACCTATTTTTATTGTTTCGCCTGGTGGTCCTACATTTTGATAGCTGATGCCCTAGTTTATTGGATACAAGGGGAGTCTCTCCTCATTAACAGGACTGGATTCTTCCTCAAGATGATCCCTTGGTCGATCTTCGTGTGGTGCATCTTTGAGGGATTTAACCTTCGCCTGTCAAACTGGCATTACATCAATGTCCCTCATCAGCTCTTGGGTAGATGGATCGGCTACGCTGTGGCTTATGGCACGGTTCTGCCTGGGCTGTGTGTGACGAGCCATCTCTTAAGGGGGATAAGATTCTTTCAGGGCTTATCGTGGAGAGGGCTGAGCCCTTCTCTTCGGTTTCTTAGGGTCTTGACCTTTCTGGGGGGGGCCTCCCTGCTTGCCACCCTCATTTTTCCCCGCTATTGCTTCCCGCTGGTATGGATAGGATTTGCCCTCTTGTTAGAGCCCTTTAATTACCGCTATGGGGGCGACTGCCTGCTGCTGGACATCGAAAAAGGGGAGTTAAAGAGGGTTTTTATACTTTTGATAACGGGATTGGTCTGTGGCTTTCTGTGGGAGTGTTGGAATTTCTGGGCCCATACTAAATGGTTCTACACCATTCCCTTTTTCGAGAGATGGAGACTCTTTGAGATGCCCGTATTGGGATTTTTGGGTTTCCCTCCCTTTGCCGTGAGCGCATACGTTATCCACCGTTTCCTGCTGATGTTGAGGCAAAGGGGTGGGATGATGAGTATTGTCCTTTGGTCCCTTTTACCCCTCTCCTGCCTCTTTGTCTTTGTGGGGATAGATCGCCATACGGTAGCCCTCTATATACTGAGATAAGGAGAGACATTTAAAAGTTTGTCGCATTATATATGTCAGGGGGTGACTATGACAGAGGTATCCTGTTCTTTTTTTCTCTTTTCGTAATAGCTTTCCATCAAGCTATAAATGGATTTTATCAGAAGGTTCCAGATAAAAGGATTTGGCTCTATGGGGTTAAAAGGAGTACTCAGGTCTACGGCAGCGCATAGGGCCTTTTTGGCCTCCTCTTCTTTTCCCAACTTCCATAAGATATAGGCCATCTCCTCCAAGCGTCTTTTCCACCTAAGCCTCTGCTTTTCAGGGAAGAGCTCCTGAAGGGCCTGCATATATATGGAGCTTAGCCGGGCGTCCTTCTGTTGGGGTGTGAGGACGATACGGCTCTCCTCGGCCTCTGTGATGGCATCAGCATATTTTCGTACCTCCACGGGATCGAGAAACCAAAAGGAAAAGGGCGGTATCCTGTGCAGGTTGCCTGATTCTTTTAAAAGTCTCACCCGATCCTTTACTTCCTCTTCCTTTATGTAGAGGTAAATCAATGGAACGGGTCCGTCCCATTTAACGTCCTGCAACCCTCTATCGGCATCTTTAAATCCCTGCGGGAGGGGGTTGCCAAGGTTTTGGGATAGCTCAGAGGCTTCTTTAAGGAGGTAAACACAATATCCTCCTGGGGCTTCCACCACCGGGAACTCCGCAGAGCAGAGGGAGCTTTCTATAAATTTTTTAAAGCCCTTTTTGGTGAAATCGCTTAGTTCAAGGCGTTGGATCCCCTCTAAGTCATTTAGTATGCTGAAATACCCCCTTACCCCCCCTAATGGACGAGGACGAGCGATCACGACGATCCTGCTTCCAGTGGAGTCCATGGCCCCTAAATACCCTTGCGGTTCTCCAGGTTTGGGAGGGCGCAACACCGGTTTCTCCTGTGAAGGTCTTTCTTTCCACTGTACCCCTTTCTGCCTCAGTCTATAGAGAGTCCTCTTTATGGCCTTTATGGTTCCTTTTTCTTTGGTCTTGGAGGACATCTCCAGCAAGAGCTGGGCGGTCTGGGGGGTGGGAACCCCCGCAAGACCCTCTATAAAGGGGATTGTGAGGGAGGGGTCTTGTTCTAAATAGGAGGAGACCCTTTTAAGGATCTCTTTTGGCCTTACTTTTTGGACCTGGGCAGCCTCTACCTCCCGAAGGATTTCGGTCACCCTTTCCTTTCGCTTGGCGTCTAACTCATGTACTTTCCCCCTTTTGCCCATCCTTCTTTTACTCCGTTATGGAGATCACCTTGTAGCCTGCATCCTCTATATCTTTTGCCACTGCATGTACGTCACACTTGGTAAGTCGAAGGTAATAGACCCGTTTTTTGCGGTCCTGATGGGCGGACATCCCCACGCTGATGATCTCGCTTCCATGGTCCCTGATGATCTTAGAGACATTCTCAAAGGCATGGGGTTTTCCCCCAAGGATTACATCGATCCGGGAGCTTTCCTTCAGTATCCCCATTACCTCTATGAAGGCAGCCATTATGTCGCCCACGGTTATGACCCCTACCAGCTTACCTCCCTCCATTACGGGTAGACCCCCTATCCCGTGGCGATAGAGGAGCTCCGCTGCTTCCTCTAGATTGGCCTCGGGGGAGATGGTGAGGGGATCTTTGATCATGATATCACCTACCGTCACTTGCTCGATGAGGGAGGCGAGATAAGCCTGGCGGATATCCCCCTCTGTCACCCAGCCGATTAATTCTCCTGCCTCGGTCACCGGTAGGTGGCGGATGGAGTGTTCCTTCATAAGGCGGATGGCCTCGGAGATAGTGGCGTCTTTTCCGATGGTCACCAACTTCTTGGCCATCCTCTTTTTTACCTTCATTATTTACTCCTTGCAGGAAATAATGTCCCGTATTTTTGGTAAATTATCATTAATGATACGAAAAAGCAAGGGAGAAAACCTTCCTGAAAGGAAGGTTTTCTCATCATTTTTGTTGCAGGGGTCATTTAATCCTAGTATAAATAATAGTTAAGGACTTCCAGAATACTGGAGTAGAAAGATGAAGATAAAACATTACACAGAGGTAGAGTTGGAAGATGTGGATAGGGCCGGCTTCGAAGGGGTGAAAGCAAGGTATGTGATCACCGATAAGGACGGTGCCCCTCACTTTGCCATGCGAGTCTTCGAGTTTGAGCCTGGCGGTCATACGTCTTTGCATCAACACCCTGAGGAACATGAGATATTTGTCCTGGAAGGGGAGGTTACTGTGGTTAATAACAAGGGGGAGGAATTTCAGTTGAGGCCAGGGCATACCCTTTTTATCCCCCCTGATGAACCCCATCAGTTTAAAAACAAATCGGAGAGGGTGATGAAATTGATTTGTTTAATCCCCCTCATTAAGGACTGAGCCTGAGGACTACAAATTTTAATTCCCTAAGGGGGACAGGAGGTAGAAATGAAGACAGAAGCTAGGGCACAAAATATGTTAAAAAAGATCGCCCCTTTTCTTTTAATTTCCTTCTTTATTTTTCCCATAAGTGCCCTCTCTCAAAGGGAGAAGGGGGTAGAAGAGTTGATACAGGATCTGCAGGACACAAACCCCATTGTCCGCTGGAGTGCTGCCGAGGAGTTGGGCAGGGTCAAGGATCCCCGGGCGGTGGAACCATTGATTGCAGCGCTGGGGGATAGAGACGAAGGGGTCCGCAGGGAGGTGGTCAGGGCCTTGGGGGAGATAGGAGATCCTCGGGCGGTGGAACCGCTGGGGGAGATGTTGGAGGATAAGAGTGAGTTCGTCCGTATGAATACCCTTTGGGCCTTGGAGAAGATAAGGAGCGACCGGGCGGCGGTTGAATTGATCATTTCGGCCTTGAAGAACGATAATCCGTTGGTCAGGATGAATGAAGCTGCCTCTTTAGGGATGATAGGGGA
Source organism: Deltaproteobacteria bacterium (assembly GCA_003646745.1). Taxonomy (GTDB): domain Bacteria; phylum Desulfobacterota; class B13-G15; order B13-G15; family RBG-16-54-18; genus B11-G15. Next base: position 6,493 of record QMLM01000074.1, read on the forward strand.
CAAAAAAGCCATTGGTCCGCTGGAAGAGGTGGCGGGCACTGATCATGTCTCCTATGTGCGCTATGCAGCCCAACAGGCACTTTTGCAGATCAGGGGTGAGGCAATGGCGGAAATTGCCGAGAGGGCAAGGATGAAGATCGAAGAGACCTCCCCCCAGAAGCCTAAGCCAACTCCAGAGGGTGAGACGGCGGAGTTGATCGCCGAGATGAAAAAGGTGGCGGAAAGGTTAAAAGAGAAATACGGTTTGGTACTCGATTATATGAAATATGACCTCATGGATCTACTGGACATCGAGGCGCGGATGAAGGTAAGGCGTTCGAAGGATACCATTGAAGATTTGCTGGGGGATATATTAACGAAACAGGATATAGAAAGAAATAAACACCTATTTGGCAAATAAAATGAGACAATTTGTTAGAAAAACATCGCTTATTGTTTTGGGTCTTTTGTTCTTAATCGCAGCCCAGGCGGGGGACAGCAGTGCTCTTTCGCGATATGGAAAAGAGTTGATCATGAGGGCCGAAGATGAATATGTCGCCATTACCGCTCAGAAGAGGCTTTGTCGGGAAAAGGGGCTAACCTCCTATATTTCAGGGGTAGGGGAGAGGTTAATCGCCGCTGCTGGGTCGATCCCTGCTGAGGTAAAGCCTCGTTTCGAGGTCCTAGATGAGGAGGAGCCATATGCCTTTTCCATGCCCAACGGGGTCATCTTCATCACCACCGGGGCGGTCTTCACCCTGAAAAACGAAGCCCAGCTGGCAGCGGTTTTGGCAAGGGAGGTGTCCCATGTAACAGAGGGGCATTACATCTTCATCTATGAGGCCTCTTGGAGGGCGGTTAAGAAGAGATACGCCCGGGAATTGGTAGTAGGGCTTACCGGGATCATTTTAGAGGGGGCATCTGATTTTGCAATAAGCGAGGAGGTAAATAGATTATACGAGCAATTCGATGCAGGGGAGCTCAGCTATGCCCAGACTATGAGGAGGATCGATGCCTTGTTCATCAGCCAAGATGTGGCCTATAACTTGATGGACCTCTACCGCAGCATCCCTCCGCCTCGCAAGGGGAACCCCTCGGCTGACCCCAGGCTGCGCGCAGAGGTGATTGCCGATGGCCAAAGTGTCAGATATCTGGTTATGGCAGGTTATGATCCGCAGGAGGCACCCAAGGCATGGCAGCTGATGGCAAAAAATAGGGATAAACTTCATCCCCCCAATCCTTTACTACCGCAAGCCCTAGAGGAGCAATTGAGGCTGTTTAAAAGGCAGA